>NZ_RJNU01000038.1:0-506 GCF_003942695.1 Streptococcus mitis | reverse complement strand
CTCAGGTCCGTTGGTCAAGGGGTTAAGACACCGCCTTTTCACGGCGGTAACACGGGTTCGAATCCCGTACGGACTATGGTGTATTGCGGTTAAAAAAACTTGAAAAAAGTTTNAAAAANNTGTTGACAGAGGCAGGTAGCTGTGATATACTAATNTAGTTGTCGCTCGAGAGAATGAGTGACAAAGACCTTTGAAAACTGAACAAGACGAACCAATGTGCAGGGCACTATAACTAAGGTTATAGTACTGAACAATGAAAAAAACAATAAATCTGTCAGTGACAGAAATGAGTGAGAACTCAAACTTTTAATGAGAGTTTGATCCTGGCTCAGGACGAACGCTGGCGGCGTGCCTAATACATGCAAGTAGAACGCTGAAGGAGGAGCTTGCTTCTCTGGATGAGTTGCGAACGGGTGAGTAACGCGTAGGTAACCTGCCTGGTAGCGGGGGATAACTATTGGAAACGATAGCTAATACCGCATAATAGCAGTTATTGCATGATAACT
>NZ_RJNU01000037.1:0-529 GCF_003942695.1 Streptococcus mitis | reverse complement strand
GCTTGCTGATTGGCTTGAGCTTACAGATGCTGAAGTTGATTGACTTGCAGATACTGATGCGCTTGCTGATTGGCTAGCTGATACAGATGCTGAAGTTGATTCGCTTGCAGATACTGATGCTGAAGTTGATTGGCTTGAGCTTACTGATGCGCTAGTTGATTCGCTTGCACTTACAGATGCTGAAGCTGATTGACTTGCAGATACTGATGCGCTAGTTGATTCGCTTGCACTTACAGACGCTGAAGCTGATTGACTTGCAGATACAGATGCTGAAGCTGATTGACTTGCAGATACTGATGCGCTAGTTGATTCGCTTGCACTTACAGACGCTGAAGCTGATTGACTTGCAGATACTGATGCGCTTGCTGATTGGCTAGCTGATACAGATGCTGAAGTTGATTGACTTGCAGATACTGATGCGCTTGCTGATTGGCTAGCTGATACAGATGCTGAAGTTGATTGACTTGCAGATACTGATGCGCTAGTTGATTCGCTTGCACTTACAGATGCTGAAGCTGATTGACTTGCA
>NZ_RJNU01000036.1:0-592 GCF_003942695.1 Streptococcus mitis | reverse complement strand
GGAAGAGATTTCCCTGCTGTTGCGCTCTCGAAGCGGTAAGTAGCTTGATACTTGTTAGCTTCAAAGGCCCATTTCCCTACAAACTCTACATTTGCCTTGTTGACAACGGCGCTAGTTACGTCGTAACCTTTGAAGGTCCAAGTACCGTCGTTCACAGTATCTGTGTAAGTGGTTTGGGCTGGTTGTTGAGCGGAAACAGAGGCACCATTCACATAAGTTGCACTGTCACTTGGAGCCATTCACATAAGTTGCACTGTCACTTGGAGTCAGGCTGTCTCGCTCTCGAAGCGGTAAGTTAATTGGTACTTGTTGGCTTCAAAGGACCATTTCCCTACAAACTCAACATCGGACTTGTTGACCACAGTGCTGGCTGCGTCGTAACCCTTGAAGGTCCATGTGCCGTCGTTCACATCATCTTTGTAAGTGGTTTGGGCTGGTTGCTGAGCTGAAACAGAGGCACCATTCACATAGCTGAGCTGAAACAGAGGCACCATTCACATAAGGTGCACTGTCACTTGGAGTCAATCTGTCTCACTCTCGAAGCGGTAAGTAACTTGATACCTCACTCTCGAAGCGGTAAGTAACTTGATAC
>NZ_RJNU01000035.1:0-599 GCF_003942695.1 Streptococcus mitis | reverse complement strand
TGACTTGCAGATACTGATGCGCTAGTTGATTCGCTTGCACTTACAGACGCTGAAGCTGATTGACTTGCAGATACTGATGCGCTTGCTGATTGGCTAGCTGATACAGATGCTGAAGTTGATTGACTTGCAGATACTGATGCGCTTGCTGATTGGCTAGCTGATACAGATGCTGAAGTTGATTGACTTGCAGATACTGATGCGCTAGTTGATTCGCTTGCACTTACAGATGCTGAAGCTGATTGACTTGCAGATACTGATGCTGAAGTTGATTGACTTGCAGATACTGATGCGCTAGTTGATTCGCTTGCACTTACAGATGCTGAAGTTGATTGACTTGCAGATACTGATGCGCTTGCTGATTGGCTTGAGCTTACAGATGCTGAAGTTGATTGACTTGCAGATACTGATGCGCTTGCTGATTGGCTAGCTGATACAGATGCTGAAGTTGATTCGCTTGCAGATACTGATGCTGAAGTTGATTGGCTTGAGCTTACTGATGCGCTAGTTGATTCGCTTGCACTTACAGATGCTGAAGCTGATTGACTTGCAGATACTGATGCGCTAGTTGATTCGCTTGCACTTACAGACGCTGAAGCTGA
>NZ_RJNU01000034.1:0-608 GCF_003942695.1 Streptococcus mitis | reverse complement strand
AGTAAATATAGTCTTTATTTTGATGGTGAGCTGATGACTGGATTTTCTACTTTTATGGAGGGAAAAAACAAAGGGAGTATTAAGAGTTTTATATATAATTTAGAAAGTAGAGATAGTAGAAAAAATCCAAACATTTCAAGTATTATACTTGGCTTCTTACAAAGTCGTTTTAAAGAAAAACTTAAGAGGTACAGTGTATATAATAAAAATAAAAATCATCAAACTATTATTAACAGACATTTCACAGAAGCATATCCTAGCGATATTTTTGGAACTTATCAAAATTTGTATAAGGATGGACTAATTAAATCGGACCTGAAATTAAAATTGGAAATACAACTTGAAAACATAGAAGAGATATTTCCTTATATGAAATATGAGGAATATAAAAACAAGACAAAAGCCGAACGGTTTGGAGAGTTTGCCGAATTTAAAGAAGACTTTCTTGAGGGACTAGATTTAATAGAAGATGAATCAGTACGTGAAGTTTGGAGAACTATATATGACTTAAAAAAAGAGCAAAAACTAACAACTGAGTTGGATATTAACAGACAACAAAATTTTTTAATAGCCAATATAGTTTAGAGATATCAAGAGGAGTTACCTAG
>NZ_RJNU01000032.1:0-658 GCF_003942695.1 Streptococcus mitis | reverse complement strand
CTTCAGCATCTGTAAGTGCAAGTCACTCAGCTAGCGCATCAGTATCTGCAAGCCAAAGTGCTTCAGCTTCAGCATCTAACAACCAGAACTCAGCTTCTATCTCAGCAAGCGCGAGCCACTCTGCGTCAATTAGTGCAAGCCAAAGTGCTTCAGCATCTGTATCAGCAAGCATCAGTGCGAGCCAATCAGCATCAAGCTCAGCAAGCGCTAGTCAAAGTGCTTCAGCAAGTGCAAGCGACTCAGCATCAGNATCAGCTAGCCAAAGCGCATCAGCTTCTGTAAGTGCAAGTGACTCAGCTTCAGCATCAGTAAGCGCAAGCCAAAGTGCTTCAGCTTCAGCATCTAACAACCAGAACTCAGCTTCTATCTCAGCAAGCGCGAGCCACTCTGCGTCTGTGTCAGCTAGCCAAAGTGCATCAGCATCTGTAAGTGCAAGCATCAGTGCGAGCCAATCAGCATCAAGCTCAGCAAGTGCTAGTCAAAGTGCTTCAGCAAGTGCAAGCCACTCAGCATCTGTATCAGCTAGCCAAAGTGCTTCAGCATCTGTAAGTGCAAGTCACTCAGCTAGCGCATCAGTATCTGCAAGCCAAAGTGCTTCAGCTTCAGCATCTAACAACCAGAACTCAGCTTCTATCTCAGCAAGCGCGAGCCACTCTGC
>NZ_RJNU01000031.1:0-728 GCF_003942695.1 Streptococcus mitis | reverse complement strand
TCTTGAAATAAATCAGATTCAGTATTACCTTTTTGATAATCATAATTTATATGAAGTTTTTTAAAATTATCGAGTCTATAATATGGTACTAGATAATTAAATATATCACTATTTAATCCTATTCTATAGCCATCAAAATTTATAAATTTATATTTTATGTTTTCTATTTTTATTTCCTGACAATCAGTAGTATAAAACAATAAAAGGAACATTACATTTTTATAATACATTAAAATTTTTGACTTAGCATCAAATTTATAAACTACGTCACCTATTTCTTCAGGATCAATATCACAGAAATATAACTCTTTGTTTTTAAAATAAGAACCTATTACGTGTCTTTCAAAATTTCTAATCGTGTGAGAAGTATTATCAAGTGTCACATCCACTGAACTAATAGAACTAACTTGAGATTTTGCATTTGAAATAGTATCATCTGACAATCTTGACATACTAGTACCTTTAGCTTCAATCAAAAAAGCAGAATTAAAATTATTATTATACAAACCTAAATAATCAGGGAATCTTTTTTTATCAGGAGTAGAATGTTGAATATTAGTAATAATAGGGTCCTTCAAATGGAATAAATAAGAAAGGTTATGATGTTTTTCAGCTATCGCATAGGCAGATATACTACCAATAAAATAAGAAATTGACGCTTTTATTGTTGACTCCGAATTGTCATAATCATCAGAGATTTCAAAAGTTCCGTTACTGGTATCTAAAGC
>NZ_RJNU01000030.1:0-737 GCF_003942695.1 Streptococcus mitis | reverse complement strand
AGCTGATACAGATGCTGAGTGGCTTGCACTTGCTGAAGCACTTTGACTAGCACTTGCTGAGCTTGATGCTGATTGGCTCGCACTGATGCTTGCACTTACAGATGCTGATGCACTTTGGCTAGCTGACACAGACGCAGAGTGGCTCGCGCTTGCTGAGATAGAAGCTGAGTTCTGGTTGTTAGATGCTGAAGCTGAAGCACTTTGGCTTGCGCTTACTGATGCTGAAGCTGAGTCGCTTGCACTTGCTGAAGCACTTTGACTAGCATTTGCTGAGCTTGATGCTGATTGGCTCGCACTGATGCTTGCACTTACAGATGCTGATGCACTTTGGCTAGCTGACACAGACGCAGAGTGGCTCGCGCTTGCTGAGATAGAAGCTGAGTTCTGGTTGTTAGATGCTGAAGCTGAAGCACTTTGGCTTGCGCTTACTGATGCTGAAGCTGAGTCACTTGCACTTACAGAAGCTGATGCGCTTTGGCTAGCTGATACTGATGCTGAGTCGCTTGCACTTGCTGAAGCACTTTGACTAGCGCTTGCTGAGCTTGATGCTGATTGGCTCGCACTGATGCTTGCTGATACAGATGCTGAAGCACTTTGGCTTGCACTAATTGACGCAGAGTGGCTCGCGCTTGCTGAGATAGAAGCTGAGTTCTGGTTGTTAGATGCTGAAGCTGAAGCACTTTGGCTTGCAGATACTGATGCGCTAGCTGAGTGACTTGCACTTACAGATGCTGAAG
>NZ_RJNU01000029.1:0-759 GCF_003942695.1 Streptococcus mitis | reverse complement strand
ACAGAGGCACCATTCACATAAGTTGCACTGTCGCTTGGAGTCAAGGCTGCGATGGCTGCTGGAAGAGCTTTACCTGCTGTTGCGCTCTCGAAGCGGTAAGTAGCTTGATACTTGTTAGCTTCAAAGGCCCATTTCCCTACAAACTCTACATTTGCCTTGTTGACAACGGCGCTAGTTACGTCGTAACCTTTGAAGGTCCAAGTACCGNCGTTCACAGTATCTGTGTAAGTGGTTTGGGCTGGTTGCTGAGCGGAAACAGAGGCACCATTCACATAAGTTGCACTGTCGCTTGGAGTCAAGGCTGCGATGGCTGCTGGAAGAGATTTCCCTGCTGTTGCGCTCTCGAAGCGGTAAGTAGCTTGGTACTTCTTAGCTTCAAAGGCCCATTTCCCTACAAACTCTACATTTGTCTTGTTGACCACAGCGCTAGCTGCGTCGTAACCCTTGAAGGTCCATGTGCCGTCATTCACTGCGTCGGTGTATGTAGTTTGGGCTGGTTGTTGAGCGGAAACAGAGGCACCATTCACATAAGTTGCACTGTCGCTTGGAGTCAAGGCTGCGATGGCTGCTGGAAGAGCTTTACCTGCTGTTGCGCTCTCGAAGCGGTAAGTAGCTTGATACTTGTTAGCTTCAAAGGCCCATTTCCCTACAAACTCTACATTTGCCTTGTTGACAACGGCGCTAGTTACGTCGTAACCTTTGAAGGTCCAAGTACCGTCGTTCACAGTATCTGTGTAAGTGGTTTGGGCTGGTTGGTTG
>NZ_RJNU01000028.1:0-759 GCF_003942695.1 Streptococcus mitis | reverse complement strand
GCTGCTGGAAGAGATTTCCCTGCTGTTGCGCTCTCGAAGCGGTAAGTAGCTTGGTACTTCTTAGCTTCAAAGGCCCATTTCCCTACAAACTCTACATTTGTCTTGTTGACCACAGCGCTAGCTGCGTCATAACCCTTGAAGGTCCATGTGCCGTCGTTCACTGCGTCGGTGTATGTAGTTTGAGATGGTTGCTGAGCGGAAACAGAGGCACCATTCACATAAGTTGCACTGTCGCTTGGGGTTAATGCTGCGATGGCTGCTGGAAGAGCCTTACCTGCTGTTGCGCTCTCGAAGCGGTAAGTAGCTTGGTACTTCTTAGCTTCAAAGGCCCATTTTCCTACAAACTCTACATTTGCCTTGTTGACAACGGCGCTAGTTACGTCGTAACCTTTGAAGGTCCAAGTACCGCCGTTCACAGTATCTGTGTAAGTGGTTTGGGCTGGTTGCTGAGCGGAAACAGAGGCACCATTCACATAAGTTGCACTGTCGCTTGGAGTCAAGGCTGCGATGGCTGCTGGAAGAGATTTCCCTGCTGTTGCGCTCTCGAAGCGGTAAGTAGCTTGGTACTTCTTAGCTTCAAAGGCCCATTTCCCTACAAACTCTACATTTGTCTTGTTGACCACAGCGCTAGCTGCGTCATAACCCTTGAAGGTCCATGTGCCGTCGTTCACTGCGTCGGTGTATGTAGTTTGAGATGGTTGCTGAGCGGAAACAGAGGCACCATTCACATAAGTTGCACTGTCGCTTGGGGTTAATGCT
>NZ_RJNU01000027.1:0-789 GCF_003942695.1 Streptococcus mitis | reverse complement strand
TACGCTGTTGCTCAAGCTTGTGCTTGCTGATTGGCTAGCACTGATTGAAGCACTTACGCTGTTGCTCAAGCTTGTGCTTGCTGATTGGCTAGCACTGATTGATGCAGATACGCTGTTGCTCAAGCTTGTGCTTGCTGATACTGAAGTACTGATTGAAGCAGACACGCTGTTGCTCAAGCTTGTGCTTGCTGATTCAGATGCACTGATTGATGCAGATACGCTGTTGCTCAAGCTTGTGCTTGCTGATTGGCTAGTACTGATTGAAGCAGACACGCTGTTGCTCAAGCTTGTGCTTGCTGATTGGCTAGCACTGATTGAAGCACTTACGCTGTTGCTCAAGCTTGTGCTTGCTGATTCAGAAGCACTGATTGAAGCACTTACGCTGTTGCTCAAGCTTGTGCTTGCTGATTGGCTAGCACTGATTGAAGCACTTACGCTGTTGCTCAAGCTTGTGCTTGCTGATTGGCTAGCACTGATTGAAGCACTTACGCTGTTGCTCAAGCTTGTGCTTGCTGATTCAGATGCACTGATTGATGCAGATACGCTGTTGCTCAAGCTTGTGCTTGCTGATTGGCTAGCACTGATTGAAGCACTTACGCTGTTGCTCAAGCTTGTGCTTGCTGATTGGCTAGCACTGATTGATGCAGATACGCTGTTGCTCAAGCTTGTGCTTGCTGATACTGAAGTACTGATTGAAGCAGACACGCTGTTGCTCAAGCTTGTGCTTGCTGATTCAGATGCACTGATTGATGCAGATACGCTGTTGCTCAAGCTTGTGCTTGCTGATTG
>NZ_RJNU01000026.1:0-955 GCF_003942695.1 Streptococcus mitis | reverse complement strand
TGAGGTTTTCTTGGTATTTGATAGATATTCAATTTTGAGTAGGTATTACTCAGAGTTAAGTGACGATAGCCTAGGAGATACACCTGTACCCATGCCGAACACAGNAGTTAAGCCCTAGAACGCCGGAAGTAGTTGGGGGTTGCCCCCTGTGAGATATGGAAGTCGCTTAGCTCGAGGGAGTTTAGCTCAGCTGGGAGAGCATCTGCCTTACAAGCAGAGGGTCAGCGGTTCGATCCCGTTAACTCCCATATAGGTCCCGTAGTGTAGCGGTTATCACGTCGCCCTGTCACGGCGAAGATCGCGGGTTCGATTCCCGTCGGGACCGTAAGATAACGGAAGTTATTTTAGACTCGTTAGCTCAGTTGGTAGAGCAATTGACTTTTAATCAATGGGTCACTGGTTCGAGCCCAGTACGGGTCATATTTGCGGGTTTGGCGGAATTGGCAGACGCACCAGATTTAGGATCTGGCGCTTAACGGCGTGGGGGTTCAAGTCCCTTAACCCGCATAGTAGAAATTAGCCGGCTTAGCTCAGTTGGTAGAGCATCTGATTTGTAATCAGAGGGTCGCGTGTTCAAGTCATGTAGCCGGCATTAAAACTAGAAGAGGTCGATGCGAACGTAGTTCAGTGGTAGAACACCACCTTGCCAAGGTGGGGGTCGCGGGTTCGAATCCCGTCGTTCGCTTAGAGAGGCCGGGGTGGCGGAACTGGCAGACGCACAGGACTTAAAATCCTGCGATTGGAAACGATCGTACCGGTTCGATCCCGGTCCTCGGCATATAATAATGAGCACCCTTAGCTCAACTGGATAGAGTACCTGACTACGAATCAGGCGGTTAGAGGTTCGAATCCTCTAGGGTGCATTTTTTCTATTTAACTCGGGAAGTAGCTCAGCTTGGTAGAGTACTTGGTTTGGGACCAAGGTGTCGCAGGTTCGAATCCTGTCTTCCCGATT
>NZ_RJNU01000025.1:0-1452 GCF_003942695.1 Streptococcus mitis | reverse complement strand
GATGAGATATCTAAACATATTGAGTGTATAGATCAGATTGTTAAAAGATTTGAGCTTATAATTGAAGAATTAGATTCAGTAGATTTAGATAAAAGAATAGAAGAATCTGTAAGAATAAGTTTGAATAAATCAATAAAAGATTTGAAATCAAGGCTTAATCTAATGATTAATGAACTAAAGACCAAGAAGAGTAATGTATATATGGTATGTGACTTTAATAGTGAACCACTTTTCGAAGCTAAAAATGCTTATGATGTGTCATTATCTGTATACAATGAAGCTTGTGATATGTATAATTTAAGATTTAATAAACTTGAAGATAACATTAAAGAAGCAAATAAACTTAATGATAAATTAGCTTATAAAGAAACAAAAATTTTTTGTAAAGAAGTAGTTAAGAATAGGGAGAAAGTAAATAGAACTAAGGAATCAATAAAAGAGTTAAATGAGAAAATTGTAAAGGATGAGCAGTCGGTAAAAAATACTACTTTGGCCCTTAATAATATTAATAAACAATTAGGTAGAGTATTTTATGAATCTGAACGATTAAAATTAGAACAGGAAGATGGATTTTATTATGTTTTATCTAGGGGAAAAAGAACAAATTTAAGTAGCTTATCTACCGGAGAAAGAAATGCTATTGGTTTGTGTTACTTTTTTTCTATAGTCAATCAAAATCAAAATGTTGAGAATCAATATAATTTACCACTTTTATTAGTTCTTGATGATCCGTTATCTAGTTTTGATCATGAGATTAAATTAGGAATATATAGTCTACTTCGAGGAGAAATTGAGAAAATTGGTCTTGGAAATGAGAATAGTAAGATATTGATACTAACTCATGATAGTGATGTCTATTATAATTGTTATAAAATATTTGAAGATGTCTTAGATACTGATGGGAAGAGAGTTTTTAAAGATAATCAGATTAAATTAAAACAATTGAATGCTATGACTGGTATAGAGACAGCTGAGAAAGAGGAAAACTTCTATTCTACGCAACTTACAAAAATATATGAATTTGCTTGTATTGAGGATGAGGAATGTGATTTTGCAAAAGATTTTTCTCCGTATATTGGTAACGTTATGAGACGAGTATTGGAAGCTTTTTCCACATTTAATTATCAAAAAGGGATCTCAGAGTTAAGTTCGAATGAAGTATTATTAAGTGAATCAATTGATGATAAAGAGGAGAGAGAACTTCTAAAATCTCATATGTATAGATTGCTTTTGAATGGGGAAAGCCACTATTCAGATAAAATTTATGGAATAACTGAGAGAGACAGAGAATTCTTGCTGACCATTAAACAAAAGATTCAAACAGCTAGATTTGTATTGGTTCTTTTATATAGTCTTAATTCGATACATCTTAAATACCAAATCAATAATTTAGATCAAACAATATTAGAAAGATGGAAATCGGATCTTATAGGCAGTAAAAAATAAAGATAC
>NZ_RJNU01000024.1:0-1686 GCF_003942695.1 Streptococcus mitis | reverse complement strand
TTGGCTAGCACTGATTGAAGCACTTACGCTGTTGCTCAAGCTTGTGCTTGCTGATTGGCTAGCACTGATTGATGCAGATACGCTGTTGCTCAAGCTTGTGCTTGCTGATACTGAAGTACTGATTGAAGCAGACACGCTGTTGCTCAAGCTTGTGCTTGCTGATTCAGATGCACTGATTGATGCAGATACGCTGTTGCTCAAGCTTGTGCTTGCTGATTGGCTAGCACTGATTGAAGCACTTACGCTGTTGCTCAAGCTTGTGCTTGCTGATTCAGATGCACTGATTGATGCAGATACGCTGTTGCTCAAGCTTGTGCTTGCTGATTCAGAAGCACTGATTGAAGCAGACACGCTGTTGCTCAAGCTTGTGCTTGCTGATTGGCTAGCACTGATTGAAGCACTTACGCTGTTGCTCAAGCTTGTGCTTGCTGATTGGCTAGCACTGATTGAAGCACTTACGCTGTTGCTCAAGCTTGTGCTTGCTGATTGGCTAGCACTGATTGATGCAGATACGCTGTTGCTCAAGCTTGTGCTTGCTGATACTGAAGTACTGATTGATGCAGATACGCTGTTGCTCAAGCTTGTGCTTGCTGATTCAGATGCACTGATTGATGCAGATACGCTGTTGCTCAAGCTTGTGCTTGCTGATTGGCTAGCACTGATTGATGCAGATACGCTGTTGCTCAAGCTTGCGCTTGCTGATTGACTTGCAGATACTGATGCGCTAGTTGATTCGCTTGCACTTACAGACGCTGAAGCTGATTGACTTGCACTTACAGACGCTGAAGCTGATTGACTTGCAGATACTGATGCGCTTGCTGATTGGCTAGCACTTACAGATGCTGAAGTTGATTGACTTGCACTTACAGACGCTGAAGCTGATTGACTTGCAGATACTGATGCGCTTGCTGATTGGCTAGCTGATACAGATGCTGAAGTTGATTGACTTGCAGATACTGATGCGCTTGCTGATTGGCTAGCTGATACAGATGCTGAAGTTGATTGACTTGCAGATACTGATGCGCTAGTTGATTCGCTTGCACTTACAGATGCTGAAGCTGATTGACTTGCAGATACTGATGCGCTTGCTGATTGGCTAGCACTGATTGAAGCACTTACGCTGTTGCTCAAGCTTGTGCTTGCTGATTGGCTAGCACTGATTGATGCAGATACGCTGTTGCTCAAGCTTGTGCTTGCTGATACTGAAGTACTGATTGAAGCAGACACGCTGTTGCTCAAGCTTGTGCTTGCTGATTCAGATGCACTGATTGATGCAGATACGCTGTTGCTCAAGCTTGTGCTTGCTGATTGGCTAGCACTGATTGATGCAGATACGCTGTTGCTCAAGCTTGCGCTTGCTGATTGACTTGCAGATACTGATGCGCTTGCTGATTGGCTAGCACTGATTGATGCAGACATGCTGTTGCTCAAGCTTGTGCTTGCTGATTGGCTTGAGCTTACAGATGCTGAAGTTGATTGACTTGCAGATACTGATGCGCTTGCTGATTGGCTAGCTGATACAGATGCTGAAGTTGATTCGCTTGCAGATACTGATGCTGAAGTTGATTGGCTTGAGCTTACTGATGCGCTAGTTGATTCGCTTGCACTTACAGATGCTGAAGCTGATTGACTTGCAGATACTGATGCGCTAGTTGATTCGCTTGCACTTACAGACGCTGAAGCTGA
>NZ_RJNU01000023.1:0-2120 GCF_003942695.1 Streptococcus mitis | reverse complement strand
AACAAAAACTGTTGATTGACAAAAAAATTCAAGAATTTAATTCTAGTTTTAATGATAAGGATTTTGGAATTCAAGTTGATATTAGAGTATATACAAAGAAGGAAGCGTACTATTACGCAATTAAAAAGAGTAGGGAGCTTCATATTGAGGGAATTGAAAAAGGTTTGTATAATCCTATTGCAGTCGCAACAGGTGGAGCTAGGCCAAAACAATATGAATATACATTATCAACTTTTATAGATAGTGCTAAACTTTTTGAAAAACATAATTTTCAAAATATATTAGACTATTTTTATAAAGACTTTGAACTGAGCACAAGTGTTGGTACTTTTGCATTAGCAAGCTTTCCTCAATTAGAGATGGGGGTACTTGAAAGAACGTTAGGCATTTCGACTAGAAATCACTATAAATTTGGTTTTTACTTCTCAGTCAAGCATCAACTATACGTGATGAAACTGATTGCTTTATCAAAAATACTACAGAAATTCAGTCTAAGAATTGAAGATTTCATTACTTGGTTTTTCGATATTTTCCTGACTAATCAGTACGGTATTGATTGGATACATTTTGATGTGCCTTCAATTTCAGAAACAACGGGAAATAAAACAGCAACACTTTTTAGAATCGAAGAATCATTAAGAAAACAATACAAATTATTGAGTGAAGAAGGGCTTATTGATGTAAATTTATATAATATTACTTCTACTCCTTCAATTGAATCTTTGCAGAGTTTTACTAAAAGAAAATACTCCTCAATGAATAATTCAGATAATAATATTCAACAGATTGTTAATTTATTATTCTCTGACCAAAGTCCTATTCATTTTATTAATGAGGAACACAAAGGAAGCAACTTTAAGGAATTAATTTCACAACAATGCTTGAGTTATGCAAATTTTCATGAATATCAAATAGATTACATAAAACTACTAATAGATGCTGGAATTTGCCAAAATGATACAGGCGTTATATCTTTTAAAGATATGTCCCAAATAAGTCTTTTAGAAAAAATATTCTTATATGGCTCTGTTAATAGTATATCTTTATCTGAATCTGAAAAACTCAGTGCTAATAGGATGCTTGATAATGGATGGTTAATATTTTCGGATACCTTATTTTCAATTCAAGAAATTAATTATTTGAATTTTGTCCTAAATAACAAATCATATGACAATAGCTGGGGAATCAGAAATAAGTATTTGCATGGAGTACCTATTTATGATTCTATTCAGCAATATGAGTATGAATATCATCTCATTCTGCTCATATTAATTTTCTATATTATCAAAATAAATGAGGAACTCAAACATCGTAGTTATTGCTAACCAAATTCATTCACAAATAATATTCTACTGATTAACTATCGGAGCTTTTTATGACTACAATATTCTTTTCATGGCAATCTGACTTACCGAATAAAACAAATAGAAATTTAATTGAGAATTCTATAAAATTAGCATTGAAAAAAATGAACCAAGATTCTCCGTACTCTCTTATCACTGAAATTGACAGAGATACAAAAGGTGTTTTAGGTAGTCCAGATATTGTTGATTCAATATTAACCAAAATTGATAAGTGTGGCCTATTTATAGCAGATATATCAATTATAAACAGTAGTTTAAATGGTAAAAGAACTCCTAACCCTAACGTATTATTTGAATTAGGATATGCAGTAAAGTGTCTAGGGTGGGATAGAGTTATTTGTGTGTTCAATTCTGATTTTGGCGATGTTTCAGAACTACCTTTCGATTTACGTAATAGACGAATTCTAACTTATGAAACATCCAATATTTCCGAAACAAGGAAAAAGTTAGCTGATATATTTAAACAAATAATTGATAAGAATTACTATACTTTAGAACAAGTCCAAGAAGTTAGTGACTTTTATAGTATAAAAATCTATTCATGCTTTATTAATATCATATCAAGAATTATAAAGGTTTTATATGGAAGTGAAACTGTCTGCTCTTTTGAAGCAATTACTAATGTTTTAAATATGACTCCTACAGAAATAAATAGACTACTTTCGCATGAATTGCTGGGTTTTAACTTATTTACAAGCTATGACGAGCAAATTAAAATATTAACAAACGAGTTAGATAGAATCACCTCTATTAATA
>NZ_RJNU01000022.1:0-2715 GCF_003942695.1 Streptococcus mitis | reverse complement strand
TGACTTGCAGATACTGATGCGCTAGTTGATTCGCTTGCACTTACAGACGCTGAAGCTGATTGACTTGCAGATACTGATGCGCTTGCTGATTGGCTAGCTGATACAGATGCTGAAGTTGATTGACTTGCAGATACTGATGCGCTTGCTGATTGGCTAGCTGATACAGATGCTGAAGTTGATTGACTTGCAGATACTGATGCGCTAGTTGATTCGCTTGCACTTACAGATGCTGAAGCTGATTGACTTGCACTTACAGATGCTGAAGTTGATTGACTTGCAGATACTGATGCTGAAGCTGATTGACTTGCACTTACAGATGCTGAAGCTGATTGGCTAGCTGATACAGATGCTGAAGTTGATTGACTTGCAGATACTGATGCGCTTGCTGATTGGCTTGCACTTACAGACGCTGAAGCTGATTGACTTGCAGATACTGATGCGCTAGTTGATTCGCTTGCACTTACAGATGCTGAAGTTGATTGACTTGCAGATACTGATGCTGAAGCTGATTGACTTGCACTTACAGATGCTGAAGCTGATTGGCTAGCTGATACAGATGCTGAAGTTGATTGACTTGCAGATACTGATGCTGAAGCGGATTGACTTGCAGATACAGATGCTGAAGTTGATTGACTTGCAGATACTGATGCGCTTGCTGATTGGCTTGCACTTACAGACGCTGAAGCTGATTGACTTGCAGATACTGATGCGCTTGCTGATTGGCTAGCTGATACAGATGCTGAAGCTGATTGACTTGCAGATACTGATGCGCTAGTTGATTCGCTTGCACTTACAGACGCTGAAGCTGATTGACTTGCAGATACAGATGCTGAAGCTGATTGACTTGCACTTACAGATGCTGAAGCTGATTGGCTTGCACTTACAGACGCTGAAGCTGATTGACTTGCAGATACTGATGCGCTAGTTGATTCGCTTGCACTTACAGATGCTGAAGCGGATTGACTAGCTGATACAGACGCTGAAGTTGATTGGCTAGCTGATACAGATGCTGAAGTTGATTGACTTGCAGATACTGATGCTGAAGCGGATTGACTTGCACTTACAGATGCTGAAGCTGATTCGCTTGAGCTTACTGATGCTGAAGCTGATTGACTTGCAGATACTGATGCGCTACTTGATTCGCTTGCACTTACAGATGCTGAAGCGGATTGACTTGCAGATACTGATGCTGAAGCGGATTGACTTGCAGATACTGATGCGCTAGTTGATTGACTAGCTGATACAGACGCTGAAGTTGATTGACTTGCAGATACTGATGCGCTAGTTGATTGGCTTGCAGATACTGATGCTGAAGCTGATTGACTTGCAGATACTGATGCGCTACTTGATTCGCTTGCACTTACAGATGCTGAAGCTGATTGACTAGCTGATACAGATGCTGAAGTTGATTGACTTGCAGATACTGATGCTGAAGCTGATTGACTTGAGCTTACTGATGCGCTACTTGATTCGCTTGCACTTACAGATGCTGAAGCTGATTGACTTGCAGATACTGATGCTGAAGTTGATTCGCTTGCAGATACTGATGCGCTAGTTGATTCGCTTGCAGATACTGATGCGCTTGCTGATTGGCTAGCTGATACAGACGCTGAAGCTGATTCACTTGAGCTTACTGATGCGCTTGCTGATTGGCTAGCTGATACAGACGCTGAAGCTGATTGACTTGCAGATACTGATGCGCTTGCTGATTCGCTAGCTGATACTGATGCTGAGGCACTTTGGCTTGCACTAATTGACGCAGAGTGGCTCGCGCTTGCTGAGATAGAAGCTGAGTTCTGGTCGTTAGATGCTGAAGCTGATGCACTTTGGCTTGCAGATACTGATGTGCTTGCTGATTGACTTGCACTTACAGAAGCTGATGTGCTTTGGCTTGCACTAATTGACGCAGAGTGGCTCGCGCTTGCTGAGATAGAAGCTGAGTTCTGGTCGTTAGATGCTGAAGCTGATGCGCTTTGGCTTGCAGATACTGATGCGCTTGCTGATTGACTTGCACTGACAGAAGCTGAGGCACTTTGGCTTGCACTAATTGACGCAGAGTGGCTCGCGCTTGCTGAGATAGAAGCTGAGTTCTGGTCGTTAGATGCTGAAGCTGATGCACTTTGGCTTGCAGATACTGATGCGCTTGCTGATTGGCTAGCTGATACAGATGCTGAGGCACTTTGGCTTGCACTAATTGACGCAGAGTGGCTCGCGCTTGCTGAGATAGAAGCTGAGTTCTGGTCGTTAGATGCTGAAGCTGATGCACTTTGGCTTGCGCTTACTGATGCGCTAACTGATTGACTTGCACTTACAGATGCTGATGCGCTTTGGCTAGCTGATACAGATGCTGAGTCGCTTGCACTTGCTGAAGCACTTTGACTAGCACTTGCTGAGCTTGATGCTGATTGGCTCGCACTGATGCTTGCACTTACAGATGCTGAGGCACTTTGGCTAGCTGACACAGATGCAGAGTGGCTCGCGCTTGCTGAGATAGAAGCTGAGTTCTGGTTGTTAGATGCTGAAGCTGAAGCACTTTGGCTTGCAGATACTGATGCGCTAGCTGAGTGACTTGCACTTACAGATGCTGAAGCACTTTGGCTAGCTGATACAGATGCTGAGTGGCTTGCACTTGCTGAAGCACTTTGACTAGCACTTGCTGAGCTTGATGCTGATTGGCTCGCACTGATGCTTGCACTTACAGATGCTGATGCACTT
>NZ_RJNU01000021.1:0-4940 GCF_003942695.1 Streptococcus mitis | reverse complement strand
ATTTATTAGTATATGATAATGGGAAGTTAATTAGTAAAGAATATTATTGGGAATTCTCAGATTTTACTACTCTACTAGAGAAAAAATTAAAAAAAATTGCTATTTTTAGTGCTGATTCCCGAAAAATAATAACTACCATAGATGGAAAATCCAACTCTGAAATTTTTTATCGATATAAAAAAATGCAAATTTTTACAGGTTTGAATTTGGATAAATTTTTGAAGGGACTTGAAGAAGGCTCAATAATTGTAGAGCCTCGAATGGGGTATTATAATAGTGGTACTAAAAAGGGACAAGTTCATGATTATGGGACAGCTTTTAGAATACATTTTACGGATCTTTTAAAGTATGGGGAGTGCAAGGACTATGAATGATATTCTTTTAAAGAGCTTTAATTTTCATGAAATTATTGATATGTTAGTTGATTTTGAGAGGAATAACCAAAGTTGTNCTTTAAAAGAGTTATCAGCTATTCTAAATTTAGATGAAGGTCATGTTCGAAAGATGAATGCCCCTTCAGTAAATAGACATTATACTTTTGAACAATTGTACATACTGTCTAGAGTTTGGAATGTTGATTTTAATGTTTTTTTACCTTCTTTAGAAACTTTGAGTCAATTGACTGCATTTCAACAATATTCAGAGGTGGAAATTAAAGAATTTATTGATAATTTGATTTTAAATATGAAAGGGAATAACTACAATGTATGATTTTGACACTACACAACATCTTTTAGAGGTTTTTTCGGAAATTAAGGAAGCAGGTTGGCATGAGAGCCGTAGAAAAGGGAATACTGGGATAGGTAAAACTTTTGAAGATTTATTAGAAAAAGAAGAGGACAATTTAGATGAGCCGGATTTCTATGATATTGAAATAAAAACTCATGATGAAAATGCAGCTTCTTTGGTAACTCTTTTTACTAAAAGTCCAACCAATCCAAGAGGTGCAAATACTTATTTGCGTGAAAACTTTGGGATGTTAAATGAGTTTGGGCTCAGGACACTGCATCAAACAGTTTCGGCTACACAAAGAACAAATAGTCGGGTTTATGATTTTGACTTTATGATACAAGTAGATAGATTAAATCAAAGGGTATATATATGTGTTTATAATAAGTTAGGTGAATTAATTGATAATCACATTTTTTGGAGTTTTGAAGACATCCAAAGACAGTTAGAAAGAAAATTAAAAAAAATAGCACTTGTTTCTGGAAACAGAAAAGAAGAAAATGACAAAGTTTATTATAAGTACAACCGTATCCATCTAATTACAGGTTTTAATATTGATAATCTGATCCTTGCTATTGAAAATGGAGATATGAAAATAGATATTCGTATTGGAGTCTACAAAACGGGTAGAAACTATGGCAAAACTCATGACCATGGAACTGGATTTCGGATTTTAGATTCAGACTTAATTAAATATGCTAACGTAATTGAAATATAAAAGAGGATTTAAAATCCTCTTTTATTTTTTATGTAGTACCACGATATATTCATAAGTCATAGTTGAAGTTTTTTGTCCTCGATTATTAGAAGGAGATGTCTTGCTGGGCATACGTTTGTTAATAATATCTCTAACAATTGTTTTCTCATGTGTAAAACCCAGTCTTTCAAACATTTTTGCAGTGATTATATCAGTTGGGAGTTCAACATTTCTTACTCGTCTATTTCCAACTACATAAATAACAGTTCCATTTGGTTTAACTACTTCTGAAACTTTTTTTATTGATTCTTCATAATCCTTGTAAAAAGAAATTACAGATGGAGCACGTTTGGTTTTTTCTTCAGCTTCGATTTCTTTAATTTTAGTAACTGCGTTGTCTAATTCTGGAATATCGAATTTTATCTCATCCTTTATCCTGGTACCACCCATTAATTTACTATCCAATTTAATTGGGTCGGGGAAGTCTAACCATTCATTAGCAAGTCTAGAAAATTGACCGTATGCTACAGTCGTCCCGCTATCTCCATAAGGTGGCGAAGTAACCACTAAATCAATTGAATTTGGTTCAATGTTGGAATTTATCAATGCATCATTCGTAATTTGTATTTCTGTATTTGATTCTAAGAAATTTGTATTTTCATAAAAATCTTTTATAGTTTCATAAGTAAGAATTAATTTTTGAAAGAAAATATTTATTGTATCCGGATTATGAGAGCCTCGTTTAGACTCTGCTATTTTATAGAGCTTAAATTCTCCATTACGGGTGAGAGATACAAAGCGTACTGTTTTCGAAAAGACAAGCATGAAGAATAATCTTGTTTGATCGTTATCTATACTATTTATAATTGTTTTCAATTTCGATAGATCTTCTATTGTATCTTCTTTGAACCATGATTCTAGAATACTAAATGTTGGACGATTGTAATCAACCAATTTTGATAAATTGTAGTCTAAATTATCTATTTCTTTTTTTATTTCGTCAAGATCAAATTTAGTTGTTTTTACTGTTGCAATCAGAACAGCCAAAGGATTTAAATCAAACCCAATAACCTTTTTTACGTTTTCAACCATACCTTCAAGAAGTGTTGTACCGGATCCCATATACGGGTCAAGGATAACCGAGTTTTTAGAAGCATATTGGTGAATAAAGTTTCTTGCAATTCTTGGCATCATCATAGCAGGATATGAGTGTATGGTGTGGATATATTCACTCATACTGAATTCTTTAAAATTCCATTCCTCAATATATTCTCTTTTATTATTTTGTAAGTTAGGCATTGATTCCTCCGTCTCTTAAATATTATATCAAAAAATATTGTAAATAGTTCAAATTGAAGTATTAATAAAATATGGTGATTATTGAAATTTGCAAAAGTAATGATTTGGAATCAAGTAGGTGAGCTTGTATTTATAGTAGGATAGATTGTAACTATTTCAAAACACTTCCTCCCTATCCAAATTCGGATAGGGTTTTTCATAGTTAAAAACTCTCTTTAGTATCTCGACACTTTCCTCCAGATGGAGGAGTTCGATTTTTCTTCTAAGAACATCAGTATTTTTCTCTATATTCTCGCAATGTCGTTTGATGTGCCATAAGGATTTTTGAATGTTATCTTCTTTTAAATTTTTCATACTCCTATCTTATCAGATGAATTTTCAAAAACAATGTTGATTCCCTCAAATGATCAAAATATAGCCTGAAAAGCACTAAAAAATAAATAAAGTTCAAACTTTAATCTTATTTCTAGAGAGATAACAAAAAACGCTTCAATCAAAGCGTTTTTATTGTATAAAGAACAACGAATAGTTTGAGAGTTTTACTTGTTGCCGTATTTCTTCACTGCTTCTTTATATGCTTCACTATCCTTTTTGTAATAGTCCTGCTTCGTTCCTGAAATATCTACAGTGAATACGCCATTCTTGAAGGTATAATTCTCTTTTCGGTTTATGATATTAGAACCAGTCAGTTCGATTGTTGAACTATCTTTATCAATTGTAAAGGCATCAGCCTCCCCTTTATTGATATTTCCTTTGTTACCTGAAATGGTAAAGGCAACTTCATTTCTACTCTCGTTTATCCAGTAGTATTCTCCATCTAAAGAATTGCTTGATTGGTTAGATCAGGCAATTAATAGAATTGTAGATAGAGAAACTAAAAGTAATGTGATAAATCTTTTCATTTGATTACCTCCATTTCTATTATATCAAATGAATATTACAGGTGTAAGACAAGTAATGCTGACATTTGTTTTATTTCTTTCGGGAAAATTATAAATTTTTCGGAAAGAATTTATTAGGAACTGATATACTATGCTATACTATACATAGCAGTTTATTTTTTTTGAAAATTTAGGTTATGGTTTTTAATGAGTAAAAAATTTCTCTTTATTTTATAGTTTACGAGGTGAATAAATTAAGAAAAAAATATTTGAAGGGATGGGTAGGGTACCCTATTTTGACACAATAGGGAAAAATGATCCGACTCTAATATCGTTTGAAAAACTGAGAAATTTGTTTGACAAGGAGTAACATATGCAACAATTTACAAAGATAATTATTGAAAAAGAGTACCTACCTTATAGGACAATAGAACTAAATTGGTTGAAGAAAGAAAGTAATCCGGATACTGAAATACTCAGAAGTATGATTATATTTGGAAGAAATGGGACAGGGAAAAGTACTATATCTAAATCTATCTCTAGTTTAAGAGATATAAGTGATGATATTACTCTATTTAATGAAAAAAATAAAGTGAGTACTGCGATAAATATTACTGATAGCGATAAAGAGACTATATTTGTATACAATGAAGAGTTTCAAAGAGAAAAAGTAACTTTTACAGAAAATGAAAAATTTGAGGCAATTGTCCTTATTGATGATCAAAAAGATCTAATGTCGAAGATAGCATCAAATAAAAGTGAAGTAAAAAAATTAGAGTCTAAATTGATTCAATATAATTGTGCTCTTTCAAATGCTGAAAATGCTATAAAAGAAACTATTGTAGAATCGGAAAAACCGAGATGGAAGAGTATTTATAATAAATTAAACAATAAAAATCATTACTTCAATGATAGTTTAGTAAATAGAATTTCTAGTTCTGTTTCTTCAAAATCAGTGGAAGAATTAGGAGATGATCTGAGGAATCTGATAAAAGAGATAGAATCTGCTAGGAATGAAAAAGAGATTAGCAGATACTCTATGGTAGAAATTCCCGTTAATGAAATAAAAGAAAAATTAGAAATCATTTCTGAACCGGTTAATATGATAGAGCTAACAGAGAGAGAAAATCAGATTATTGAAATATTAGGAAATAATGTTGATAGTAGTATTGAAAAAACAGAAAATTTATTAAAGGGAAATTCAAATAATTGTCCAACATGTTTTCAAGAAATCAACGAGGATTATAAACGAGATACTCTAGTTCAATTAAAATCAGTTTTGAAGAAACAATTACTAAATGATGAGATATCTAAACATATTGAGTGTATAGATC
>NZ_RJNU01000020.1:0-5202 GCF_003942695.1 Streptococcus mitis | reverse complement strand
ACAAGTAAGTCACCTGTAATAGATGATATAGTAACGGAAAAAAAAGTATGAGCACTTTGATACAATAGTGAAAATATTAAACTTAAAAATATATTTTTTGAGGAATCATACTTTTTAATAAATTTAAAATAGCAATAGAATAGAATTGGATAAAAATTCTTTAAAGTATAATGTAAAATCAGTATTAATTTATCAGAATCTATAAAAGAGAATATAAAGGCATAAATTAATTGAAATATAAAGAATATAAAACCAAAAATATATCTTTCTTTTTTAGAAATTTCACAAATTCGACTATAAATTTTACTGATTATAACACAAGTTAAGAATGCATCTAATATTCCTACCATAATATCCATTTTCTACTCCTTTATTTTCTCCTAAAAATAGGAATTTGCTTAAAAAGATCCATTAATCCTCTTTTATCTCCACCTTGAATCTCCTGCAATTCTTTCTCTGTAAGCTTTTTGAACTGTTCCANTTTAACTGTGTTTTTCATAATAAAATCTCCTGTATTGTTTTTCTTGTAAATTAACTTACAAATTTATTATACAAAATGAAGATTATTTAAGAAAAATTTCTTCTCAACTGCACTGTTTTGTACCTGAAATGCACTTTTTTAAGAAAAAAGCTGGGAGTAATCCCAGCTTCTTCTCTAATGTACTGATCCCAGCAGGATTCGAACCTGCGACCGTTCGCTTAGAAGGCGAATGCTCTATCCAGCTGAGCTATGAGACCTAACATGACCATTCTATCAAAAAACAAGAAGTAAGTCAATCTTCTATTTATGATAAGGGGATCCCTGTTGAATGGTAAAAGCACGAT
Organism: Streptococcus mitis; assembly: GCF_003942695.1. GTDB lineage: Bacteria > Bacillota > Bacilli > Lactobacillales > Streptococcaceae > Streptococcus > Streptococcus mitis_BD. The sequence continues at coordinate 4,377 of NZ_RJNU01000020.1, read as the reverse complement.
AAATTTGTTCAACAAGAACTAATCTCATTAACTGATGTGGCAAGGTCAAACGTCCAAAACTAACAGAAAGATTCGCTCGATACTTCACAGCAGGGGATAGTCCCAGACTTCCACCAATAATAAATGTAAGGGTAGAAAATCCCTTTATAGAAGCCTGTTCCAGCTGTCTACTGAATTCTTCTGAAGAGAGAGTTTTTCCTTCAATTGCCAACACAACAACAAAATCTCTTTCTCCAACTTTAGAAAGAATTCGATTTCCCTCTATTTCTAATATTTTATGATTTTCTGACTCACTTGCCTTATCTGGAGTTTTTTCATCAGCTAACTCAATGATTTCTACAGTGGCAAAACGAGATATACGTTTAGTATATTCAGCAATGCCATCTTTAAGGTATTTTTCCTTCAGTTTTCCAACTGTTACAATTTTTATTTTCATTCTTCTATTCTATCATATCCACACTTTATTTCACATCTTATTCACAAAGAATCATCTAGAAAAACTAGCAAATTCACAGAAAAAAGCGAGTTATCCACAACTTGTGTAAAACTTCTACCTTTAAGCTTGAATTAAGTTAATAGATTTATACTTTAATCAAATAAAAAACAAACGGAGGCGTTTATGAAACACTTACAAAAATTTTACAAAAAAGGAGTTACCTTTCTTATCATCATTCTGATAGGATTTTTGAGTGGTGCCCTAGGAAGTTTTGTGACACTGCAACTTTATCAAAAACAAGTAAGTCAAGCCACAAATAACACTACAAACACTGTTACTCAGACTTCCTACAAAAATGAAAATGCAACAACTCAGGCCGTTAACAAGGTAAAAGATGCCGTTGTGTCGGTCATCACTTATTCATCAAATCGGCAAAATAGTGTTTTTGGAAATGACGAGACAGATACGGATACCGACTCTCAACAGGTAGCAAGTGAAGGTTCTGGTGTTATTTACAAAAAGAATGGGAAAGATGCCTACCTTGTGACAAATACCCACGTTATTCAAGGAGCTTCAAAAGTTGATATCCGTTTAGCAGATGGTACAAAAGTTCCTGGTGAAATTGTCGGTTCTGATACGTTCTCTGATATTGCTGTCGTAAAAATTTCTTCAGAAAAAGTCACAACCGTAGCAGAATTTGGAGATTCTAGCAAACTAAATGTTGGTGAGACTGCAATCGCAATTGGTAGTCCTCTAGGATCCGAATATGCCAATACAGTTACCCAAGGAATCATTTCAAGTCTCAATCGAAATGTCTCTCTAAAATCTCAAGATGGTCAAGCGATTTCTACAAAAGCTATTCAGACAGATACTGCTATTAACCCTGGTAACTCTGGTGGTCCACTTGTAAATATTCAGGGCCAAGTTATCGGGATTACATCAAGTAAAATTGCAAGTAATGGTGGAACCTCTGTCGAAGGTCTTGGTTTTGCAATCCCATCAAATGATGCTCAAAATATTATTAAACAGCTTGAAAGTGACGGTAAAGTGACTCGCCCTGCTCTTGGAATTCAAATGGTTAATTTAGCTAATATCGGAGCTAGTGATCTTAGAAAACTCAATATTCCAAGTAGCGTAACTTCTGGTGTAGTGGTAAAATCTGTTCAAAGTAATATGCCTGCATCTGGTCACCTTGAAAAATACGACGTTATTACCAAAGTTGACGACAAGGAGATTTCTTCGTCAACAGATTTACAGAGTGCTCTTTACAACCATTCTATCGGAGACACCATTAAAATCACCTACTATCGAAATGGGAAAGAGGAGACTACAACTGTTAAGCTAGATAAAAGTACAAGTGATTTAGAATCTTAATTGACATCAGTGTAAAGAAAACTTTACATATAATAAAAGATATGTTAGTGTAGAACCATGGAAAAATTTGAAATGATTTCTATCTCGGACATACAAAAAAATCCTTACCAACCTCGGAAAGAATTTGATGTAAAAAAATTAAAAGAATTAGCTCAGTCAATCAAAGAAAATGGGCTAATCCAACCAATCATCGTTCGTCAATCTCCTGTAATTGGTTATGAAATCCTTGCAGGAGAGAGACGATATCGAGCTTCTCTCTTGGCTGGTCTGACCTCTATTCCAGCAGTTGTAAAACACCTTTCAGATCAGGAAATGATAATTCAGTCTATCATTGAGAATTTACAAAGAGAAAACTTGAATCCAGTTGAAGAGGCACGCGCCTATGACTCTTTAGTTGAAAAAGGATATACTCATACCGAAATAGCAGATAAAATGGGAAAATCTCGTCCTTATATCACTAATTTTATTCGTTTACTTTCCCTACCAGAGCATATCTTAGCTGAAGTAGAAAATGGAAAAATTTCTCAAGCTCATGCACGCTCACTAGTTGGTTTGGATAAAGAGCGACAGGAATATTTCTTTCAACTAATCAAAAATGAAGATATCTCTGTGAGAAAGCTCGAAACATTACTGACAGAGAAAAAACAAAAGAAGCAGAAAAAAAGTGATTCTTTCATCAAAGATGAGGAAGATAAATTAAAAAAACAACTTGGATTGAATGTAGAAATTAAACTTTCTAAAAAAGATACTGGAAAGGTTATTATTTCTTTTTCAAGCCAAGAAGAATATGACAGAATTATCAACAGCCTGAAATAAGGCTGTTCTTTTATTTTTTCAACCCACAAATTTATCCACTATTTTTTATAGCAAAAAATCAAAGAATTCAAGGGAATCCCTCACTTATCCCCAACCTGTGGATAAAAAATGTAAACATTGTGGATTCTTTTCCACAGATTGTGGAAAAATACTAGCATCTATGGTAAAATAAATCTAACAATAAACCTTTTTACATCAAATATAGCAAAGGAGGGGATAATCGGTGAAAGAAAAACAATTTTGGAATCAAATCTTGGAATTAGCTCAAGAAAGATTGACACGTTCTATGTACGATTTCTACGCCACACCTGCTGAACTCATAAAAGTGGAGGGAAATATAGCTACTATCTTTTTACCTAGACCTGAAATGGAAATGGTTTGGAAAAAACAACTCAAAGATATCATTGTGGCTGCTGGTTTTGAAGTTTATGATACTGAAATAAAAACTCAATTTGTCTTAACAAAGCCTGAGGAAGAATCTTCAACCTATGTCATGGATTCTGAAAATAGCAATCATTATGTTGCTTCACAGGCCAATCTTGCTATTCCATATTCTGAAACAGGATTGAAGGAAAAATATACCTTTGATAACTTTATTCAAGGAGATGGAAATATCTGGGCTAAGTCTGCTGCTCTGGCTGTTTCCGAAGACCTCGCCTTGACTTATAATCCCCTTTTCATTTATGGTGGTCCTGGACTAGGGAAAACCCACTTACTGAATGCTATTGGAAATGAAATTCTAAAAAATATTCCTGAAGCTCGGGTTAAGTATATTCCTGCTGAAAGTTTTATCAACGACTTTCTTGAGCATCTGAGGCTCGGGGAAATGGAAAAATTTAAAAAAACTTACCGAAGTCTTGATCTCTTGCTGATTGATGATATCCAATCTCTCAGTGGAAAAAAGGTTGCAACTCAAGAAGAGTTTTTCAATACTTTCAACGCTCTTCATAGCAATCAAAAACAAATCGTTCTGACTAGTGACCGAAGTCCTAAACATTTAGAAGGCCTTGAGGAAAGGCTTGTCACGCGCTTTAGTTGGGGCTTAACTCAAAATATCACCCCTCCTGACTTTGAGACACGTATCGCCATTCTTCAAAGTAAAACGGAACATTTAAACTACCATTTCCAGAGTGATACTCTAGAATATCTGGCTGGTCAATTCGATTCAAATGTTCGAGAACTTGAAGGAGCAATCAACGATATCACTTTAATTGCCAGAGTAAAGAAGATTAAAGACATCACTATTGATATCGCTGCTGAAGCTATCAGAGCTCGCAAACAAGATGTTAGCCAACTGCTAGTCATTTCAATTGACAAAATCCAAACTGAAGTTGGTAATTTTTATGGAGTGAGTGTCAAAGAAATGAAGGGGACGAGACGAGTTCAAAATATCGTTTTGGCGCGTCAAGTGGCCATGTATCTAGCTAGAGAACTGACAGATAATAGTCTTCCAAAAATCGGAAAAGAATTCGGAGGAAAGGATCACACCACCGTTATTCATGCCCATGCTAAAATCAAATCCTTGATTGACGAAGACGATAATTTACGCTTAGAAATCGAAGCAATCAAAAAGAAAATTAAGTAGCATGTGGATAACTTTTCCTTTTCTATCTTTTTTATCCACATTTTTTAAACAAGCTAGGAAGCTTGAATTTACTAAATAGAAATCAGTTTTCCACAGAATTCACACACTCTATTATTTCTATTATCCTTCTAATACTAAAAATAAATAAAGGAGAATCCATGATTCA
>NZ_RJNU01000019.1:0-5789 GCF_003942695.1 Streptococcus mitis | reverse complement strand
ATTTGAATAGACGAAAAAAGCTAATATAGGACTAAACAACAAAAAGAAAAAAGAAAAGATATAGTATCTTAGATTTTCCATGTAAGGCTTAATCTTAATTCCACGATACGTTGGAAATAAACTCATATCTTTTCTCCTTTAGAAATTATCCCTTATGTTCCTGTTTTTGCTCAGGTTTTTGATCATGCTTCTGTTCCTGTTTTGGTTGACCAGCACCTACACGCTTAACATTTTCAGCACGCAAAGCAAAAGCGTGTCCTTTGACCTCAGAAACATTGTTATTTCCACGTGAAATTGTATATGAATCATCATAAATCCAAATTGTGGCATCACCAACAAGTTCAACTTCAGACATCATAGGAATATCTTCTACAGAGATACCTTCTTCCAATTTAATTGGAATAATTTCTTGCATTTTATCTGAGAAAACTTCTGCATGCGTTGGATAATCGACAGGCGAACCATCTACCATTTTAAAATTTTCAATAAAACTGATAAATACCAGTTTACCAAGCAATTCTTTTGCATTTACAGGGATTTCTGCATTATTAAATTTACGAATACTAAAAGCCATTATTTTTTTCTCCTATTTTCTATAATTTATTTCTCAAAACGCAATTCAGTTGCTTCAAATTGAATCTCTTCTTTTGTACCAACCAAACGTGTCACCATATTAAGCCCTGAAACAGACTTAACAAATGTAAGACCTCTTGTTTTTGGAACATCAGAATTACCCAATCCATATACACGAATAGTTACCGTACTTTGATTTTCCCCTGAAATCTCAAATTCTCGGAAAGGTACAAAATCATCATACGAACCATTTACTACTTCACGAAATTTTGGACTAACAACAACTTTAGTACCAATCACATTCAATCCCACAGGGAGTTTTTTAATTTTTGCCATTTTTTTAATTTCCTTTTCTATTTACATTTTTTCTTTTTAAAAAAACAAAAGGACGATAATTCCTGTTTACTTACCGTCCTATAAACAACATTCTTAATCTTTCTTACGCTTCATACCAACTAGACCTAGCATTGACAAGATACCAGTACCAACAAATCCAAGCATACTAGAAGCTGTACCAGTATTCGGTAATGATGGTTTTTTCGGTTCTTGTGGTTTAGGTTGCTCAGGAGTATGAGTAGTGACTTTCGCTTCCATTTCTTGACCATTGACAATATTAACAAACGTATTCTCAACTTCTCCACTTGCGATACGCTCAACTTCAATATAGAAATCGGCATCAAACGTACCTTTAACACCTAGAGAGTTCAAGAACTCTTTATCAATAGTGTAAGCCCACTTACCATCTTTTTCATTCCAAGAAACTTTAACAATCTTCTTGATGAACTCAGAATTTGTACTTTGGTCAAACTCGAATTGGAAAGCATAGACAGAGCCTTTAGCAATCTTATCTCCAGCTTTAACAACTTTACCATCAGAAAGAACTACATCATACGATAACACCATATCTTTTCCTGCTACATATTCAGTACCACGAATGATACCCTTCCAGTTGCCAGTATAGCGATCATGCTTCACATCTAACTTATCAATACCATCATACTGATAAAGTGAATCGTGTTTAACAGGAATGGTCACACCGTCAAGTAAGTAGCGAATATATTGGCCAATCTGTACTTCTTGGCCGTCCAAGACTTTCTTGTCGTCCTTTTGATCCACAGCGTGTTTATCAGGTTTCACATCAGGAACTTGAACAGTTACCAAGTTAGAAATATAGCTATTTCCATAATCAACTTGATAAAAGTCATTTTTTACTAACTCAGCCTTCTTAACAAGCAAACGAGCAGGAAGATCAATCGTAATATTCTTAGCTTGTTTTACATAGTTCTTATAGAATGAAGCAGAATCTTTCGCTACAAACATATAGAACTCACCTTTTGGATTCAAGCCAGCTTCCTTCAAAATGTTTTGAATTTCTTGTGTACGTTCCTTATCAGAAAGAACATGATACATCTTGAACAAATCCTTAACATTTTTACCTGCAGAATCTTTCATAGTGATTTTACTTTCATCTACTTGATATGCACCATCTTGAACATCATCAACCATAGCCCATGTTTTAGCAACTACTTTTGAATCAGCAGTAAACGTTGAATAAGGCTTATAATCAGTAGTCAAACTGAATTTTACATTCTTATCGAATGTATTAGCACCATCAATATTATGTCCATATGTATCAACAATAGCCTTAACAGGTTTTGGAGTTAATGGTTTCACACGCAAGCGTGAATAATTCACTTTTACTGTAGGCACTTTTGGAAGTTCAGGCAACTCTTTTGGCTTCTCCAATTTTGGTTTTGGAATTTCCTTAGTGTCCTTTTCTTTCAATACAGGCTTAACAGGTGGCTTTTTCAAAACATTAATTGGTACAGTAGCACTTGCCTTACCAAAAATTCCTACAGCCCAACCATTTCCACTAAAAATTTCTTCATCAGAAGGTAAATCTTTCCCTTCTGCTCTTGCCTTATCATAAGCCCATTTCCGTTCCAATTCAACTTTTTTAGCTGAATGAACTCCTTCACCATTATGGTAAACAAAATTCAAAGTAGAACCATATCCAACAGATAAAATAGAACCACGAGGAATATCAGCTTCATCTTTTACATTAGCATATCCAAGATCTCCAGCCTTTACTCCCAATTCAGGTACATCAGAAGTCCAAGGAGTTTTATATTCACCCTTATAAAAATCCTTGCCATCACGCTTAACCTTCTTCACATCAGAACCATCAGGATTCAAAACAATACCTTCTGTACCATCTTCATAAGTCAAATTCAACTCTTGTCCATAGTCAACATCATTAAACATAGAAACAACAGCAAGAGTTACTTTCTTATTATCTTTTTCAAGATAAAACTCAATCTTAGTATTAAATTGAACTAAGTTTCCATAAACAAAATTCATAGAACCACTATTATCTAGCTTATGAATCGTGATTTTTGTAGTTGATAAAGGCTTTCCATTTTCCTGCCATTCAGCCTCAACATCATTAAATGTGAAACGAGCAGAGATTTTCTCACCTTTTTCATTTTCAGCTACATTATGTAATGTAAAAGAATCTCCCTTCTTAGGGTTATAAATTTGACCAAAATAACCAGAAGGATTTTTAATTAAATCAGCACGACTACCAGTAATAGTTGTATCACTATGCAAACCAATATAATCTTTAACCTTCAGTAAACCTTCAACACCTTCAAAAGAAGCAGTAAATTTCTTATAATAGTTTACACTACCACGTTGGCTTTCGTCATAATCACCATAAATCTTAACATTAGGTTTTTCAGCTTTCAAACCTTTCTTAGCAAGTTCTTCTTTCTGCTTATTATAAACAGCTAATTCTTTATTATATGTTTCCAGCTTCTTGTCATACTGAGATTTAAGATCAGCATTTTCTTTTTCTACCTGTTCATTAAAGGCTTTTTGATCTACCACAGCTTTATTGTAAGTAGCTTCTTTTTCAGCGTTATCCTTTGCGATACGCTTATTTTCTGCTTCAATCGCCTTACGCTCGGCTTCATTGTTAGTTTTAGCGTTTGTGTAGTCAGCAGTTGCTTTTTCAACTTCTTTTTCCTGCTTCACATAATCAGCTTCAATTTCTTTTTGCTTTTCTGCAACAGTTTCAGAAGTTGCAACTCCTTTATCCTGAACAGCGACAACTTCTACCTTGACACCAACTTCTTTCGCTTCTTTTACAGCTTTATCAAGAGAATCATGAGAAATAGGAACATCTACCTCACTTTTCTTCTCAACAGCAACAGGTTTATCAGTTGAAACTTCATCAGCCGATACAGTACCATTAACTACCATACCCAACATTGCAAGTGCAAGAATAACTCCACAAGCACCACCAACCTTCATCTTACGGATTGAACCATAAGCCTTATATTCTTGTCCTTTTGACATTTAATAATTTATCTCCATTTCTAAAAAACATTTTTAACAAATTAAAACCCTCAATCACTTGATGGTGACCGAGAGCGTTTATAAACAACTACTATCATAAATTCTCCTTTATTCTCAAAATAAAAAAGCCAGCTAAACTGACTCTTATTTAAAATAACATTTAAAATTCAATAATCACTCCATCTTCTCTGAAACGATTATATGTTCTTTCAATCTTAGACATAATCTTACTGTAATAACTTCGTGTAAGTTGACCTACAGCATACAACTGATAATATAAATCTTCACAACATTTCTTTGATGATACATAGACATCAGCACCATTTTTTACATGAGCATAGATTTTCAAATTCCAACAGAATCTACTATAAATTCGGTTATACTCTTTTATGATCCATTCTTCGGAATAAGTTCTTAAACCTTGACCCTCTTTATAACCATATTCTTCGATTTTAACACACCTCTTTCCTACTACTCAATCTTCTCAGCTAGGTCAAGTAAAAATCGCTTCACTTCACTCTTATAAACATATTTTGTCTTATCATCATCATAAAAGCGAATTGTTTCTTCATAACTCTTTCCTTTAGTCAACATTGCTACCAGTCCATGAGAAAACTGATGGTGACAACCTAGATTATCTAAATCCTTCGTTGATAAAACTTCCTCACGTTTCACAGTGAATTTTTCATCAACATTGATAAAATCATCAATCGTACAATTATAATACTTTGCTAGCTTGTAAAGTTTATCAATACTAGGCTCTCGATCTCCACTTTCATAGCGCTTATATGCTTTCTTTTGAATACCTAAATAAGTAGCAATTTCTTCTTCTGACTTATTATTTCTTTCTCTATATAAAATCAATGCTTTTGATACGTTTATCATTTTTGTTACCTCATTTTCTATTTCCAACACCTCTACTCATATTGTTAATTTACATAAAGGAATATAGTAGATTCCCTTGTGAAAACTAACAATACTTTCAATTCTTATCAGGACAAGACCTGTTTTATAAAAATCTAGTTATTGTTAATTTTTCGCAAAATAAAAAGGCTTATTTCAAAGCCTTTTTACGTTTTTTTCAATAGAATATAGCATAATAAAATGTATGCTCTTATCTTCGCATACTTTCAGCTTCTCAGCTTACTACCTGCGCCAAGGTCACAAATTTAAGAATAACTCAATATCCCCTCTTTCTTACCCAAAGGCATTAGCAAGATTTTACTCTCACACACCGACCATACAACACATAGACCTCACTATCTCACTCTAGCTACCTTCTAAGAAGTATCATTGACTGTTCTCAGCCGTCAGTTCCCTTTTCTTATCTACTAAGGCAAAAGGACGAAACACCCAACATGAACTTCACAAACTCTAAACTCCTTGCCAACCACATTACTTATGGTATAATAATACCAACAAACACAAAAACAAAATATCGTAAACAGCTTAGTAAGATGGAAACACACTTTGCTGGATTTTTGTTTTCAAAAAATTAGAAAAGAGAACATTATGATTGAAATTATTACTAAAACAATATCCATCATTTACAACATTGTGAAGTTGATTATTCATCTTTACATTAAATCTTTTGACTCAAATCCATATTTGACAACGTTTTGCACAATATTCATTATTGTTCGTTATCTATGGTTTCCTTAGACTTACTAAAAAGTCAGCAAAGAGTTTAGAATCTATAAAGTTTTGTAGACAAATATCTACAATCAGACACAACTTGACATTTTCCTAAATTTCACGTATAATTAAATTGCTACATTTAATCGTGTTTAGTCAATGATTCGTTGTTGTCTGACACGTTTTTTATTAAATTTTCAAAGTTCACTTAACTTTTATAT
>NZ_RJNU01000018.1:0-12819 GCF_003942695.1 Streptococcus mitis | reverse complement strand
AGCTCATACAGGCACATCATCCCCTCCTGGTCCCAGTCCTCTTTCTCCCACAGATGTAAATGGTATTCTTTGCGGCACTTGTTTACAATCCCTTTACTTTCTTCATACAACTCTTTTAGATTCATAGACCTCTCCTTTCTGCATTTAGTTTAACAAAATGCGCGAGCCCCTGAGTCTACTTTCTCTATTCTATACTTCTCGCTACCTCAACTGCATACAAAAAGAGAGGCCTGGCCTCTCTGGGGTTATTTTTCTTCACTCATTTTTGATTTTACTTCATCATAAGATAGGGCATGTGATTCCTCTTCTACTGTCTCAGGCATTTTTCCTGTTTCGTAAAGAGATTTAATTTGAGTACTATCCAATGTTTCGTATTTCAACAATGCCTCTGCAATCAGTTTGTGGGTTTCACGATTTGATTGGATAATTTCAGCAGCTTTGTTTCGTGCCTCATTCAATAATGAACGAACTTCCTCATCAATCTCATAGGCTGTTTGTTCTGAAATTGATTTTTGAGGACTTTGTGCACCAAACATAGCATGATTACCTTCATATTGAACTGGGCCAAGTTTTTCACTCATACCGTATTCAGTGACCATTGCACGCGCCATCTGTGTAGCTTGTTCAAAGTCATTTGAAGCTCCTGTCGTTTGGACATTAAAGATAATCTCTTCAGCTACACGACCACCCATCAAACCTGCTAATTGTTCTTTCATGTCTTCTTTAGATAGAAGCATTTGATCTTCTTTAGGAAGTGCAATCATGTATCCGCCTGCACGTCCACGTGGTACGATGGTAACTTTATGAACAACACGGGCATTTGACAGTACTAAACCAACAATGGTATGTCCAGCCTCATGATAAGCAACCAATTCACGTTCTCTTTGTGATACTGTTTTATCTTTCTTAGATGGTCCAGCAATCACTCTGTCCTCTGCCTCATCAATATCTGAAGCATCAATGATTGATTTGTTGCGACGAGCAGCAACTAAGGCTGCTTCGTTTAGAACATTTTCTAAGTCAGCTCCCACAAAACCTGGTGTTTGTTGGGCAACTAGTTTCAAATCAACATCGTCTGCCAGAGGTTTATTTTTAGCGTGAACTTTCAAGATTGCTTCACGACCTTTAACATCAGGGCGACCAACTAAGACTTTTCTATCAAAACGTCCTGGACGGAGAAGAGCTGGATCTAGAACATCTGAACGGTTCGTCGCAGCGATAACAATAATTCCTTCATTACCCTCAAAACCATCCATTTCAATTAAGAGCTGGTTCAGGGTTTGTTCACGTTCATCATTTCCTCCACCGAGACCGACACCACGTTGACGACCAACAGCATCAATTTCATCGATAAAGATGATGGCTGGCGCTGCTTTTTTTGCATCCTCAAAAAGAGAACGAACACGACTTGCACCAACTCCGACAAACATTTCTACAAAGTCAGAACCTGAAATGCTAAAGAATGGAACTCCTGCTTCTCCAGCAACTGCCTTAGCAAGTAAGGTTTTACCTGTCCCGGGAGGCCCCTCCAAAAGAACACCCGCAGGAATACGCGCACCAAGCTTTGTAAATCGTTTTGGATCTTTTAGGAATTCAACAACTTCGACTAATTCTTGTTTTTCTTCCTCGGCACCTGCAACATCTGAGAATCGTACCTTGATATCTTCTTTGTTAGCAGCTTTGGCCTTGCTACGTCCAAAACTCATTGGATTTCTACTATTATTTCCTCCCATATTTCCCATCATAGAGAATAGGAAGAAGAAGAGAATAGCAAATGGCACAACAGAAACAAGGATATTGATCCACATGCCACTTGAACTCTCATGTTTGACTGTAACCTCAGCCTGATGTTCAGAAGCAAGTTTTTGCAATTCTGAAACTGTTGAATCCGACGGAAGAATGGTACTTGAGAATCTTTCTACTTTTGTAGCAGTAGGAGTGAAGAATTGAATCCCTGTTTCTTCTTTACTAGTCTTAGGATTTTTATAAACACCAGACACCTCAATGATGCTACCATTTGGCTGATAGGTTAATTCTTTTACATTGTCTGCTGTAATTTCTTTTACCAATTCTGTATAGTTAATTTTTTCACTTTTCCCAGCAGCATTCCCAGAGTAAAAATACTGGAATCCTGTTACAAGGAAGAAGATAATTAACAAGTATAGAAATGGATTTCTAACTAAACCATTATTTTGTTTTTTCATTAAAGAATGCTCTTTCTAATTTGAATAAACTTCCTCTTTCAACACTCCAACATAAGGAAGGTTACGATAATTTTCTTTATAATCCAGACCATATCCTACTACAAACTCATTTGGAATAGTAAAGCAAGTATAATCTGCCTCAATTTCAACAACACGACCCTCTGGTTTGTCCAACAAAGTCGCGATTTTAACAGAAGCCACTTCTCTTGCAATAAACATATCTTTCAGATTCTTCAAAGTTTGACCTGTATCAATGATATCTTCTACAAATAGAATATGTCTTCCCTTGATATCCTGAGTTACGTCTTGCTTGATATTGATCACACCACTACTTGCTGTTCCACCATGGTAGCTAGATACCATCATGAAGTCCATCTCAATATGCGTATCAATATGTTTGACCAATTCAGCCATAAAAGGAATTGATCCTTTCAAAATTCCAACAAGAATTGGATTTTTCCCCTCATATTCTTTTGTTAGTTGCGCACCTAGCTTTTTAGCTGCTTCTGTAATTTCATCATGTGAAACGAGGATTTTTTTAATATCGTGTTCTAACATCTTTTTACCTATCTATTTTTTCTATATAAAGTACAGTGTTCATTATATCATTTTTCGTGTTTTTACTCAAATCACTGGTCGCAATTCCTAAAATTGAGACAATTTCTCCAAATTGCTCAATAATAGGGGTTATTTTTCGTTTTTCAATAGGGATTTTCAAATCTATAAATAAACGTCTCAGTTTCTTTCGATGCCCATTCAGAATAAGAACATCGCCAGGTTTTCGACATCTAATATATACAGGTGTTTCCCGTGAAACTATTATTTTTTGAACAGCGTCCCCTTCAATAGGGATGCCAAAGGAAAATAAATAGCCCTTATATCGAACTTGATTTTGATAGTGTAACACAAGTTCATCTTTCTTTTCATCAGACTGTGGACTGATTTTGCAAACTCGAAAATTCTGATACTCTTTTATCAATTCATAACCATTTTTCAGTGGGTGACGATACTGACTTTTAGTTGCTAAAATCTGTCGAACTTCTGCAAACTGAGCTTTCGTAAGATTTAAGTCAGGGAATTGATTGAGATAGTTCTGGAGCAAGATCCCTTGAGTTTGTTGAGAGTATGAAAAGAGCTCATTCAAATCTTCCACATCAATCTGTTCAGAGAGCTCCATTATGGCTACTTGGTAATCTGAAATTTCCCTTCCTAAATCTAAAAGAGCGGATTTAAGACGAGGATTTTCTTTTTCAAGCTCTGGTAAATACCTATTTCGAATACGATTGCGAAAATAGGCATTCTCACGATTTGATTGATCTTCGAAATGAACAATTGGTAGAAAATCCTTTTTATGAAAATGCAACAAGGGACGGATGATTTCGATATCATCAACTACTTGACTTTCTTTTATTCCTGTCAAATGACGTAGCCTACTTCCTCGAATCAAGCGCATCAAAATCGTTTCAACCTGATCATCTGCATGGTGGGCAGTGACCAAAGCAGTTGCTCCAACCTCTTTCATGATTTTTCTAAAAAAATCATAACGAAACTCTCGAGCACGCGCCTCTGAAAAGTCTCCTGAAAAACTTGTGATATAAATAGGAAGTCCAGCTACATTAGCTAACTTCCTTAGTTCATTTTCCTCCCAATCAGACTCCCTTCTCTGCTTGTGATTGACATGTGCTACAATCAGCTCAATTTCTAACTCTTTTTGGTAAGTAGACAATAGCTGGAATAAAAACATTGAATCCAGTCCACCAGATAAAGCTAACACGACTTTAGAATGCTTTTTGAAATACTCTTTTCGGAGAAAATGATTTAAAAAATCCCGTTCCCTCATTTTAGAACCTCATAGACATCCTTAGCTATCTTAGCAATAGTATCATAATCAGAATTTTTGGTGAAAATAGAGAGAACGAAAGGTGAGTCTGTAAATACAATGGCAGTATCGTGTTTAAACTCGTCAGCATCTCCGATTTTGTGAGCTACCTTAACCGAAACACCTTTCGCAATTCGTTGGTTATCAAAATTCGTCTTGCTTAGAGACTCTAAAACAAAACCATTCTGATTATAAATAGCCTCCATGACCTTTCCAGCCATTTTTGAAGAAGTCAATTTATCATTCACATCCCAATCTTCACCCATAATGGTGGACATTTTTTCTTTAAAAGCCCCATCAGATTGATTGGTCACATAATAACCTAAAATATTATGAGCAACATTGTCAGACTCCTTTGTTACCTTGGTAATTAATTGTTGGAGGCTGTAGTCTTTGTTGTCTCCTGTTTTAGGTAAACTACCACTACCTTCTGGTTTATAGGATCCAGGGAAATTATTCACTTCTGAGACATACTTGAAGCTACTGTCCAGCGTATAGTCACCTTTATTTATCTTATCTTGAGCATAATAAAGATAGGCTAGTTTCAAGATGCTAGCTGCATAGAGTTTGCTGTCTTCATTCACCCCAGCCTCTTTACCTGTACTCAGTTGTTTAACATAAATAGAATAATTTTCATTCTGATAGTTGTTTGACAAGACTTCTTGAACCTTCTGGATACGATTGTCCTCTTCTGAGACGAACTCTTTTGGTACCCACCCAACTTGATCAATATGAAGAAATTCTTGTCCCTCAGCAAAGAGGGTTCTATCTACTGTTACGCGTTGATAGGGAGAGAGGGATGAAGAAATTTCTTTAGCACCATAAGGACTGTTATAGATAACAAACCCCGGTTCCAACCATACTTGTCTACTTTGAGTTTGAACTTGACTTTGATCATAGACTAAACGCTTATCTGCAAGGATAAACTGATGATTGTTTAATTTAAAAACAGGAATACCTTGTCTATTCAAACGCCATTCTACGATTTTAAAGGTGGTTCCAGGAGTCAATTTTCCAGACTCCTTTACAAGATCTTCATTAGCATAGACAGCTGTTTCTCCATAAACCATTGGCGATTCAAGGGGTTCTTTATAGTAGAATCCATGATCAGACTCAGTTAGATAATAAATTTCTTGTGAAGAGTAAGGGAGCTGTTTTTCTGTGCTAACTACTCTTGAAGTTATGATAAAAACAGATAGTAGTGATAACACTACTAAGAACTTACGCATTCTTCTCTTCCCTTTCTTCTTGTAATCGTAATAAATGGTTTTTAGCTGCCAATTCCTCTAATTTTTCATCTGATAAACTTAAAAATTGCTCAACAACTTCTAATAAATTTTCCAT
Source organism: Streptococcus mitis (assembly GCF_003942695.1). Classification (GTDB taxonomy): domain Bacteria; phylum Bacillota; class Bacilli; order Lactobacillales; family Streptococcaceae; genus Streptococcus; species Streptococcus mitis_BD. The sequence goes on along the minus strand of NZ_RJNU01000018.1, from coordinate 7,392 downwards.
GACATTACCTCGGAAGCAAATCAGGAATGGTGTAAATTGCTTCTCGTTTCTTTGAGTAATAGTACTTGGCGCGTGCATATTTCGCTACATAGTCTTCATCTTTCAACTTTGCAGCAAAAGCAGATTCCTTATCCTTTTCATCACTAAGAGTTTGGTATTGTTCTTTCAACTCTGTCAATTGCTGACGACGTTGCAATAACTGATTATAGTTTTGGGCCAGATTATAGGTCGGTAAAATAAACAACAAAATCATCAAAATAAGGACCCAACCCATAAAGCGATTCCTCTTTTGTCTTTCCTTCATCAGGTAACGACGACGTTGGTGTTCATTTTGAATAAAAGGATTGTTCATCTGTAAAATATTTTTAGACATTTTCTTCTACCCGTGTTTCACTGATAATTTCATACATGCCAGCAGCATCTTCTTTTTTTGTACTATCTTTCATTTCCAGTACTTTAACAAGTAGCAACTTATTCCCAAAGCGAATTTCAACTTGGTCATCAACTTTCAAATCCGTTGAACTTTTGGCCAAGATTCCATTCACCTTGATTCTACCTTTATCTGCTACTTCCTTTGCGACTGTACGACGCTTAATAATTCGTGATACTTTTAAATACTTGTCTAATCTCATTTTTATTACCTCAAATTATTATTGTACCATTTTTATCCCTTTTATAGAAGAAAAACGTCAAAGAGAATTAGCTTCCTTTGATTCTTTTATCTCTAGTAAACTTTCTCCAAAAATCATCAGTCCTTCTAAAATTTCATAATCCTTCTTATTTCGAACATCAAATACAACTTCCATTAATCCCTTATTCTCAGCTATAGCTGCCTTTAAGTTCGTTGCGGATAAGGCTTTAAAATAATCTTGAGCCAAGAACAGTCGCTGAGTAATTGTTTCAAATTGAACTGTAATCTTATTTTCTTTTCTTTCCACACGTTCTACAAAGACCTTATCCAAGTATGATTTGACCAAACTAATCTCTAAAAGATAAGCCACCACATCGGGATATTCTCCAAAACGATCCATCAATTCTTCTTGTAGTTCTTCATAGTTGACACGGTTGTCAATTTGACGAATTTTCTTGTAAATTTCAATCTTATGTCGCTGGTCAGAAATATAAGTGTCAGGAAGATAGGCGTCGATTTGTAAAATCAACTCAGCATTTCCTTTGGTTCTTGTATTCCCATTGCCGTTACGTTTAGCAATAGCTTCCTCTAATAACTGCGAATACAATTCAAAACCAACAGAATCAATGAAACCAGACTGCGATTTTCCTAATAGATTTCCTGCACCACGAATCGAAAGATCTCGCATAGCAATCTTAAATCCAGAGCCCAATTCTGTAAATCCTTTGATTGCTTCTAATCTCTTTTCAGAGACTTCACTGATTGATTTTTCTGGACGATACATGAGATAGGCATAAGCAATACGATTACTACGACCGACTCTTCCTCTTAATTGATACAAGGTTGACAAGCCCATATGGTCTGCATTTTCAATAAATAAGGTATTGGCATTTGGAATATCTACCCCTGTCTCAATAATAGTAGTTGTCACCAAAATATCATACTGACCTTCAATGAAATCAAGTAGAGTATTTTCCAACTGAATTTCACTCATTTGTCCATGAACATACCCAATCGAAGCCTCTGGAATCAACTCCTGTAATTCTGAAACCTTCTGGTCAATCGTGTCAACTTTATTGTAAAGATAGTAAACTTGACCTCCACGCTCCATTTCGCGCAAGACAGCATCACGAATCACACTATCATTCTTTTCCAAAACATAGGTTTGAACAGGATAGCGATTGGTTGGAGGAGTTTCAATAACAGACAAATCTCTGATTCCTAGCATAGACATATGAAGAGTACGAGGAATCGGTGTTGCTGTCAAAGTTAGAACATCTACTTGTTTTTTCAGTTCTTTCAAAATTTCCTTATGCTTGACACCAAATCGTTGTTCCTCATCAATAATCATCAATCCCAAATCTGAAAACACAACATCTTTTGATAAAACACGATGCGTTCCAATCAAAATATCGACTTGACCATTCTTTAATTTTTCAAGTGTCTCTGCCTGCTCTTTTTTACTTCTAAAGCGACTCAACACATCAATATTAACTGCAAAATTTTGGAATCGTTCCTTAAAATTCGTATAGTGCTGTTGCGCTAAAACCGTCGTTGGAACTAGAACGACTACCTGTTTGTGATCATTGACCGCCTTAAAGGCAGCACGCATTGCAACCTCAGTCTTCCCAAAACCAACATCCCCAACTAAAAGTCGATCCATGGGATGAGAATCTTGCATATCTTTCTTGATTTCCTCAATACTACGAAGTTGATCATCCGTTTCAACATAAGGGAAAGCATCATCAAAAGCATGTTGCTCATCATCATCAGCTGAGAAAGCAAAACCCTTCAACTGACTACGTTCAGAATAGAGTTTAATTAAATCGTCAGCTATATCCTCTATCTGGTTCTTAACTTTTTGCTTGGCCTTTTTGAAATGACCATCATTTAATTTATTGAGTTTAGGAGGTTTCCCATCACTTGAAACATATTTGGACAGTAACTGAATCTGTTCTACTGGGATGGAGATTTGATCCCCATTTTGATATTGAACACTGACATAATCACGGTGAATCCCTTTGATTTCAATTGTTTCAATTCCCAGATATTGACCAATTCCATGGATATGGTGAACAACATAGTCCCCTTTTTCAAGTTCATTATAATCTTTTAATCGCTCTGCGTTTGAAGCATGTTGTCTTCTAAAACGACGTTTTAATTTCTTTTGAAAAATCTCATGTTCAGTAATCAACAGAATTTTTTCATCTACAAAATGAAAACCATGTCTTAGGTTACCCTCAATCAAGTTTACAGATTCTTTACAGATACTTGACTTGTCTCTGGAATCCAATTTAATCTGATATTCCTCTAAAACATCCTCCAGTGTTTTACTTCCCATTGAATTGCTAGACTGCAGAACAATGGTGTAATCCATTTTTTTATATCGCTCAATTTCTTCTTTAAGAAAAGAAAATTGATTGAAAAATTCCTGCATAGGATATTGATTAAATTGATAAATGTGATCAAACTTGAGATTTCCTAAACCCTTTTGAAGATTAGAGAAAAAGGTCACTGGACTTTGTTTTTTATAGATTTGCTCTGTATCTGCAAAATACTGCATCTCAGAAAATGCTTTACTATTCTGTAAATCTTCTGTAAAGTATTGCGCTAATTCTCTTTCAAAAACTTCATATTGATTCATCAATTTTTGATAGTCATCAAAGAATACTGGCCTATTTTTTTCAATATAATCAAATACAGTCCATGTTTTATCGTAACATAAAGACAAAAACTTTCGATTATCTGAATGTACTTGTTTTTGATGAAAACTTGACAAAATTTCTTCTAAATAGGATTTCAAAATCGGCGATTGAGTCTTCGAAATTTGCTTTTCTAAAGCTGACTGACCTCGTTGATAATCCTTTTCTCTCAAAAGCATATCACTAGCTGGAAAGATGGCAAGTTCTGTTTGATTTTCCTTCGATAATTGTGTCTCGACTTCAAAAGTACGAATGCCATCAACTTCATCACCAAAAAACTCGATTCGGAAAGGTTCTAACTGAGACATCTCAAAAATATCTAAAATATCTCCTCGAATACTAAACTCACCTTGTGTCTGTACTTGAGTAACTTTGCGATAACCGATTTCCTTTAATTTGTGAAGAAGGTCATATTGATCATATTCTTCACCAACCGCAATCCTTATAATACTTTCTTTAAATCTAGTCGGAGAGGGTAAAATCAATCGACTTGCTGCGATATTACAAACTAAAATCCCTTTCTTAGATGAATCAGTTAAAAAACGCAAGGCCTCAACTCGTGAAATGATTTTTTCTTGTGAAGACATCAAAAACTCTACCATAGGAGAGTCATCTACCAAAAATGGATAGACAAATTCCTCTCCTAAGAGAGAAAGAAGATCACTGATAATTCGTTCTGCTTCTCCATAAGTTGAAGTCAGTAATACAATCTTATTTTCTTTTTCTAGACTGCTTGCAATTGCAAGAGCCTTGGTAGACGTTGATAAACCTAGTATTAGTTGTCTTTTCTTATCTGTCAGATTTTGATGCCATTTTTTTATCTGGTCATTTTCTGAGAATAAATCTAATAAAGTCACCATTTAGCCGTTATACCTCTGCATTGTTTTCTCAAAATTTTTCTCTTGTAAATAATAATTTACAGCATCGTCAACCTTGTCAATTGACTGTAAAATACCTACATAGTCATCTTGATCAAACTTACTTAAAACATGATGAACAACTGACATGCCTTTTTTGGGTTTTCCAATTCCTATTTTAACACGGTTAAATACTTGGGTTCCAATATGTTGAATAATAGACTTGATACCATTATGGCCACCTGCTGAGCCCTTTGCTCTTAAACGAATTTTCCCAACTTCCATGTCAAGATCGTCGTAAATAACGAGTAAGTCTTTAATATCCAAACCATAATAAGTCAATAAAGCATGAACTGCTTTTCCACTTTCATTCATAAATGTTGTTGGTTTGACAAGATAAATTTTTTCGCCATTGAGGAAAAAAGAGGCTAGGTCAGCTTGAAATATCTTGTCGTGTGTAAAGGTGACGTTTTGTTTTTTAGCTAGTTGGTCAATCAACATAAAGCCAACATTGTGCTTGGTTTCAAAATATTTATCCCCTGGATTTCCTAATCCAACAAGTAATTTAGTCATTTATTTTCCTTTCAAAAGCCAAAAGGGTTGGAATTTTTTTCCAACCTAATTGACACTATTTGTTAAATGTTATTAAACGTTAAAGCGGAATTCCATGATATCGCCATCTTGAACGATATATTCTTTTCCTTCTTCACGCAAGCGCCCAGCTTCTTTTACAGCCTTTTCAGATCCATATTTCACTAGATCCTCATATGACATGGTTACTGCACGAATAAAACCTTTTTCAAAGTCTGAGTGGATAATACCAGCTGCTTGAGGAGCTTTCATACCACGCTTAAAGGTCCAAGCGCGAACTTCTTTTTCACCAGCTGTGAAGTAAGTTCCAAGTCCAAGTAAGTGGTAAGCAGCTCGAGTCAACTTATCAACACCTGATTCTGTCAAGCCAAGTGCTTCAAGAAACTCTTGCTTATCTTCATCATCTAACTCGGAAATTTCTTCCTCAGCACGCGCAGAAATAACTACTACTTCTGCATTTTCTGTCGCTGCAAATTCTCGAATTTTTTTAACATAGTCGATAGAATCTGGATCTGAAACTACATCCTCATCCACATTAGCAACATAAAGAACTGGTTTAGTGGTCAAAAGGAAGAGTCCTTTGACTACTTTTTGTTCCTCATCTGTGAATTCAATGGTACGTGCTGATTTTCCATCTTCAAGGACTGGTTTAATTTTTTGAAGGACGTTAAACTCTGCCACAGATTCCTTATCTTTTTGCGTACGTGCCATCTTCTCTACACGCGCATAGCGTTTATTTACTGACTCTAGGTCAGCAAGAATCAACTCCAAGTTAATGGTATCAATATCTGCAAGTGGATCTACAAAGGCGTCTTCACGTCCTTGCTCACGCATAACATTTTCATCATCAAATGCACGCACAACATGAACAATCGCATCTACTTCACGGATGTTAGCCAAGAATTTATTTCCTAGCCCTTCTCCTTTTGATGCTCCTTTTACAATCCCTGCAATATCTGTAAATTCAAATGTTGTTGGGACTGTCTTTTTAGGTGTAATCATTTCCGTTAGTTTTTGTAGGCGTTCATCTGGAACTTCCACCATCCCAACATTTGGATCGATAGTCGCAAATGGGTAGTTTGCCGCCTCTGCTCCTGCTTTTGTAATTGCATTAAAAAGGGTTGATTTACCAACGTTTGGCAAACCAACGATACCTGCTGTTAAAGCCATATTTTCTCATTCTCCGTTCTCATTTCAATCCCTAACATTATAACACAAAAAGGGAAAACTTGCTAACTCTCTAACTAAGGGTTCTTAGTCAATAATCTTATTCATTTTTCGTTCAAAATCATGGCGACTCATCATAACAAGGTGGTCGCAATTGCTACATTTAATTTTGATATCTGCCCCAACACGTGTAATTTCCCAACGATTGGCTTTTTTACCAGTTGATTTAATGGTACAAGCATGTGGCTTTTTCATTTCAACAAAATTTCCAACTTGATACATACTACTCTCCTTTTCTTTTTTGATTATATCATAAAAGAGGCGAGCCAGGCTCAACCTCTTTAACTTAATTTGTACGAACTGGTGTAATGAGCTGCATGAAGTCTTCATCAGTATCTGCTGGAACAAGAGTGAATGGACGAACAGCTGAGATAAAGCTGATAGTTACTTTTTCACTATTTAAAGCCTTGAGAGAATCAATCAAGTAAGTTGGGTTGAAACTAATAGTTAAATCATCCCCAGTAACCTGCTCAGTATCGATTTCTTCGTTTACTTTACCAACTTCAGGAGAATGAACATGGGCGCTAACAACACCACCTTTAATTTCAAGCTTCACAGTACCATTTTGAGTCGCACTTGATAAGAGACGAGCACGTTCCATAGATTGACGCAAATTAACCACATCAAAAGTAATTGTAGTGTTAAAGTCTGTTGGAATCAAGCGATCTGTATCAGGATAGTTTCCTTCTAGGAGACGAGTGTAGAAGCTAATATTTTCGCTTCTAAAGAGGATTTGATTATTGGCAAAGAAAATCTCCACTGTTTCGATATCATCTGTAAAAACAGCTGAAAATTCGCGTAGAGAGCGGCTAGGAATCACCACATCAAAATCATCACCATTTTTTTCAAGAGTCAATTTTTTCTGGCTAAGGCGATGAGAGTCTGTCGCAACTGTCTTTAGTTCCTTGTGTTGGCTCAATACGAAGTGGACACCTGTTAAGATTGGACGACTTTCTTGCGCACTTGCAGCAAAAGCTGTTTCATTGATAATTTTCTTGAGTAGTTTGGTTTCAAGAACCAAAGGAGTGCTTGCTGAAATTTCTTGAATGCGAGGATATTGTTCGCTATCTTTTCCTTTTAGGGTGATTTCTGATTTGCCACTTGTTAAGACAATTTGTTTTTGTTCAATCTCTTTGAAATCAAGCATTACATCTGGAAGACTAGATACAACATTGATAAAGAAAGAAGCTTCAAGAAGAATCGAACCTAAGGAAGTAATCAAAAGACCAGCATCTTCATTCTTTTGAGAAATGAAATTTTCAATGGAAATTTGACCATTTGATCCAATTAAAGTAATGCCTTCATTGGTAACATCAATTTTGATTGTTGATAAAATTGGAATAGCATTTTTGGAGCTAATTGCTCGTTTTGTGGTATTTAAGGC
>NZ_RJNU01000017.1:0-28789 GCF_003942695.1 Streptococcus mitis | reverse complement strand
ATTATAGACAAAGAATACATCATCAATAAAATAATTTTGATAACCTTCAGAAAGTATTTTGTAAATTACTTCCCAGTCATTATCACTTAACTTTTCAATATTTTTAGCAATAAATGTCCAGAAAATTGAGAAAGAGTTTGACTCAATTGTTTTTACATTTTTTCCCTGTAATAAACCATTCAACAATAGTCGACTTAAGTCATCATTATTATTCTCAATAACCTTATTTAAAAGAGAACTTAAATACTTAAAATTACTGCTAATATTATTTAATGATTTATTGTAATCTTCTTGTTTTAACGAGGGATTTAAAAGATTATTCCAATCTTTTCTATATGCATGTATTCCTAATTTATCATTTATGTCAGAAACCAAGTTTTCCATAAAAATTGGTAAATCCTCATAGTTTTTGCCGTACCATATAATCTGAGTATGATTTTCTGAACTAAAAAATCCCTCAATAACATCTCTAAAATGTTCATCAGCCCTCTGATTACCTGTATTCTCTGACTTCATCAATGCATAATTTTTACTATCTTCACAAAGTAAAGATAAAATTTCATCTTCTTCAAGACCTGCTCCTATAAATAAAACTGTAGGTTTTGTCTTTTTAAACCAAGTTACTAAATTTTCAAAATTATCCCTATTTTTTAAATAGGTTTTTGAATAATCTGCTGATGAACTGACAAAATAATTTACATCACAATCCGGTGTCCCGTGGATATGTAAAACATCACCAAATTGTAACTTTCCATCTTTGTTCTTAACAAACTCATTAAGATCATTGATAGTAACTACAGAATTATTTAAACGTTTAATATGATTTTCAATTTCATAGTCGTAGTTAGAAGTAATAAATATTGCATTTAAACTCGCTAAAGATTCTACTGTTTTATTAACTATTGAATATGGTAGCAGATTTTTAAAATATCCTTTTTCAAAATCCAGTCGTCGCTTTTCAAAGTCTTCACCAAAAACTTTTTTTAATTCATAGTTTACAAGATCCACTTTACGTTTATTACTAATACTAGATTTGCTAATTAAATCAAAAACTATATGATGTTCTCTCCCAAGACTTTTTTCACCACTTACCGATAAAACTTGTCCTTGCCAATACTTAATAAGATGTTCAATATAATTGTTCCAATTAGGATAACCTTGAGCAATTGAAACTCCTGCTCCAATAAAAATTACTAAGTTAAACTTTTTTATAGCCTCTGTTACATCATCTATCAAATTTTCATAATTGATATCATTTTTCATAACTTATTTCCTCACTCCCCCTTCAGCGCTTCAAACTTCGCTTTCATGGTTGGATTTTTTCGGGTCAATTTTTTAACTGAAACATCTTCCAGTTTATTATTTGCAAGACGGAGTTGGTTTTCAGATGTAGTAAGGAACTTCTTGACCTCTTCCATTCGTTTGATGGCCTTGTCGATCTCATCGATAGCTTTACCAAAGTTGGTCGAAGCAGAGTTGTAGTTTTTGGCAAAAGCTACTTTGAAGGCATCCAAGTCTTCCTCAAAGTGAGTGATATCAATGTTTTGTTCACGGACAAGTGCCAACTCTTGCTTGTATTTCAAAGAATTAAGCGCAGCATTTCGCAAGAGACCAATCAGCTGAATAAAGAACTGGGGACGGACGACGTACATTTTCTCATACTCGTGGCTGACATCAACAATCCCTGTGTTAAAGTAGTCGTTATCGGCCTCAAGCATGGTCACCAAAACAGCATACTCACAGTTCTTTTCACGACGATCTTTGTCCAATTCCTTGTAGAAGTCCGCATTCTTATGCTTCTTCTCTGTCCCGTCCGCTTCATTTTTCATCTCGAACATGATAGAAATGATTTCGACTCCATTTTCATCACATTCTCGGAAGATAAAGTCCCCCTTAGAACCACGCGCAGAGACCTTGTTATCCTTCTCAAAGTAGGCATTTGGAAAGGCAAAACTACGAACCTTGTTAAACTCACTCTCTGCATACTGTTCCAAACTTTCCCCGATAGCTTTTGTGGATTGTTGGGCTTTGAAATTCTTGTAAAATTCGACTTGCTCATTAGCCGCCTTAAGCTGGGCTTCGTAATTCTGCTTAACAGAAGCCAAAGATAACTCATTTTCCTTTTCCTGCAAGAGGAGCTGATTTTTAACTTGATCTCGTTCTTTTTCTAGGTCAGAAAGGGTCTTTTGCAGTTGATTTTCATGCTCTAAACGCAAGGTAGCCAATTGGTTTTCCAAGGCCTGCACTTCCTTGTCCTTGGCTAAGAGAGCCTCATGACTTGACTGTTCAACCTCTTTTTTAGCCAGTTCTTTCTCTGTATCAAAGTTTTGAATTTGACTCTGTAATTGAGCGATTTCTTGGTCTTTTTGAGCTAGTTTAGACTGTTGCTCATTCATGGCCTTTTGCTCAGCCAAGGCCAATTCTTGCTTGATTCGATCATGCAATTCCTTGTCAAACTCTGTCGTTCTCACTTGAGATATGAGTTCGGCATACTGGCTTTCATTTACTGTAAAGACTTCTCCACAATTGGGGCATTTAATTTCGTTCATAACTTTCCTCTTTCTAGACTTCATTATCCATTATATCATGCCTGAGGGAAAATCAAAAACAGCGAGTCGAAACCCACTGTTTATATCTTTTACTTTAAATTTTTTCCAAGGCCAAACGCAAATCTTCAATCAAATCATCTACATTTTCAAGTCCGATAGACAAGCGGATTTGGTTTGGTGTGACACCTGCTGCTTCTAGATCTTTTTCTGACAACTGACCGTGAGTGGTTGTCGCGGGATGGACAACAAGAGATTTGGCATCTGCTACGTTTGCAAGGTCAGAGAAGATTTCCAAATTATCAATCACCTTGCGAGCTTCTGTCTCTCCACCTTTAACATGGAAGGTAAAGATTGAACCAACACCTTTTGGCAAATATTTCTCAGCCAAGGCATGATATGGACTGTCAGCTAGTTTTGGATAGTTGACTTTTTCTACCTTAGGATGGTTGACAAGGAAATCAACAATTTTCTCTGCATTTTGCACATGGCGTTCCACACGAAGTGAAAGAGTTTCAAGTCCTTGGAGCAAGAGAAAGGCATTAAATGGTGACAAGGCCGCACCTGTATCACGGAGCAATTGAACACGAACAGCGATAATAAAGGCTGCTGCACCCACATCCCGAGTATAGCTCAAGTTATGGTAACTTGGGTCTTCCTCAACAAATTGAGGGAACTTCCCTGAAGCTGCCCAGTCAAAACGACCACTATCGACAATCACTCCTCCAATAGTCGTACCATGCCCACCGATAAACTTAGTTGCTGAGTGAATGGCAATATCTACACCGTGAGAGAAGACGTTAATCAAATATGGTGTGGCAAATGTGTTGTCCGAAACGAGAGGAATCTGATGTTTATGCGCAATCTCAGCCAATTTTTCCAAGTCAGGAATGTTAATCAAGGGATTCCCCAAGGTTTCAATCAAGACAAGCTTGGTATTGTCATTGATAGCTGCTTCTACTTCCTCCAAATTATCCACATCCACAAAGGTTGTTGTAATCCCATAACGAGGAAGGGTTTCTTTCAAGAGATTGAAGGTCCCACCGTAAATAGTTGACGCAGCCACCACATGGTCACCTGCGTGAGCAAGCGCCAAAATCGTATAAGTCACTGCGGCCATACCTGATGCTGTCGCTAGTGCTCCAACACCACCTTCAAGAGCAGCGATTCTTTCCTCAAAGGCTGCTGTTGTAGGATTTGTGATACGGGTATAAATGTTCCCTGGTTTTCTCAAAGCAAACAAATCCGCACCTTCCTGCGTGTCATCAAAAACGAAGGATGTTGTTTGATAAATCGGTACTGCACGAGACTTAGTTGCTGGATCAACTACTTGCCCAGCATGTAATTGTAGAGTTTCAAATTTAAAATCACGAGTCATATGACGACCTCCAAATAGCTTCATTAGGGATATTGTATCATCTTGGGCTAGTCTTTTCCAATACCGTTTTTCTATATTTTGATATAAGGAACAACTATGACTAGTCTTACACATCAAACAAAAAAGCACGATTCACTCGTGCTCATTTCTTTAATCTACATAAGTATCTTCGTTTTTATTGAGGAAGGCGTAAGGCAAGCCCATCAAGAGACCTCCTCCGATAAAGTTTCCGACAAAGGTTACACCCCAGTGACGAAGAATATTAGGTATGTCAAAGTTAGCAATTGAATCTGCTGCAACACTGAACTTAACAATCGCAAAAGAAGCAAAGTTCGCAGCAATGTGTTCGTTTGTTAAGAATACAAACATGTAAATTGCTGATAAGACAAGCCAAAGTTTAGCCCCACCATCTTTCACCAAAACAAAGGAGAGAATGGCAATGTTTACAAAGACGTTTGCTAAAATACCTTCAAGTAAGACTAATTCATTGGAACGGCCTAATTTCATCTCAACAACTCCTGAAATGAAGCTGTCATGTGTCAGATTTGCATAGGCTGCTGAGTGAGCAAATCCCCAACCTGCTATCAAAGCTCCTATGATATTGAACAAGGTACAGTAAAGTAAAATCTCAGCTGTTTTTCTCCAAGAGATTTTTTTCAAGAAACTACCAGCAGTCAAAAACATCATGTTGGAAGTTACCAACTCAGCATTTAAGAAAACAATGTAAGCCAATCCCCAAGCAAAAACGAATGGGAAAAGAAAACGTCCACTACCTGGAGCGATCTTATTAATCAAGTCAGCCCCAACTGCACCTGCAGCCGTACTAAATGTAAGAAAGGCACCTGCAAACATGGAACGAATCGCATACTTGAATTTGCTTTGGCTATAAAGACCTTCTTTCTTCTTGCAAGCAAATTCAATCTTTGAGATAAATTCTGAAGAGACCATAAAAAACTCCTAAAACTTTTATTTGTGATAATTATAACATATTTCTCGTTTCCAAGAAAGCGTTTCCTGTAAAATATGAAAATTTTGTTCAAAAAATTCCGCTTGTAATACTTCTCATCTTTTTCTTTAAGAGTTTTTTAATCCTCTTTGTTCACACAAAAACCAGTGAAAAATACAATTCACTGGTTTTTGAGGTTAATAACGTTGTTTATATGGCTGATTAAAGGCGCTTAGGATATCGTCAGATATTTCAGAATAAGCTTTAACTTCTTTAAAATCACCTTTAACAATAATCCGCTCTGTCGCATTATAGTCGACACAGGTCACCAATGTGATTTCTTTGATACCATCACGGTCTTCAATTTCATCAACGCGATCAGGCGTTACGTGCTTCACCTCACGAATCTCATAGGTGTATACCTTATCCTTATCAGTCAGATAGATTTTCATTCCCTCCTTGGCATTGACCAAAGGTGAAAAGAGCATCTGGCTAGCATTTTCAGCAGTAAAGATATGGTGACTAGCGAGAGAATAGTTGCCTTCCCCCATTTTTTGGTTTGCTTTCATGGTCCCTGCCCCGTAGAACAAGTTTACATTATCTAAACCTTTAAAAATAGGTAGGTTAATCTCTACTTCAGGAATGGCAATCCCTCCGATAACTGGAAGTTGCTGAGCATCCCACTGGGCAGCTAACACCGCTTCCGATGAAATGGATTTGACAGAATCAAAATCGAAATTTCCTTCTGTCTCTTTATTTTCCTCAATCTTTTCCTTAGTCACCTGACTGACTTGGTATTTATTGGTATTCCAAACCATAAAGATGTCACGAATTTGAGCATTAAAAATCAAGGCAAGGGATAAAAGAATTAAAAATCCAGCTAAAATATTGATTAATATATTTTTACGGTTATTCTTCTTCATTTTTCTGTGAGACATTATGCTTCACCCTCTGTTTTCTCTTCTATTGCTACCTCTTCTTTTTCTGCTGCAGCAACCGTTGTGAAGGTCACAATCTTAGCATCCTGGTCTAGACGCATCACCTTCACTCCCATAGTTGAGCGTCCTGTTTGTGAAATATTGGCAACGTTTGTTCGGATCATGACACCTGTATCCGTGATAATCATCAGGTCTTCATCACCTTTAACAGTGAGGAGACCTGCAAGAGGACCATTCTTCTCAGCAACATTGGCTGTCTTCATCCCTTTACCACCACGGCCTTTAGTTGGATATTCAGTAGCAAGAGTACGTTTACCATAACCTTTTTCAGTGATGATAAGAACTTCGTCTTGGTTTGTAATCACGCTAGCACCAACTACTGTGTCTCCTTCACGAAGATTGACTCCTCGAACACCTGTCGCGATACGGCTCATGCCACGGACAGCTGATTGATTAAAGCGAACAGCATAACCAAACTTGGTACCAATGATAATATCCGTATCTTCTTCTGTCAGCAAGACATTAATTAATTCGTCTTCATCCTTGAGATTCAAGGCTTTAAGTCCATTTTGACGAATATTAGCGAACTCTTTGACACTAGTTCGCTTCACGATACCGTGACGAGTTGTAAAGAAGAGATAAGCGTCATCACTACGCTCAGACTCAACGTTGATGATGGTCTGAATGCTTTCGCCTTCGTCCAACTTCAAAAGATTGACAACAGGCAATCCCTTAGCTGTACGACCGTATTCTGGGATTTCATAACCTTTAAGGCGATAGACGCGCCCTTTATTAGTAAAGAAGAGCAAATGATCATGGGTGCTGGTTGAAACCAACTCACGCACAAAGTCATCATCCTTAACTCCCGTACCTTGAACTCCACGGCCACCACGTTTTTGAGCAGTGAACTCACCTTGGTCCAAACGTTTGATATAGCCCTTGTTAGATAGGGTAATCAAGACATCCGTTTCTTCAATCAAATCTTCATCTTCAAGAGTTAAGACTTCTCCGATCATCAACTCCGTGCGACGCTTGTCACCAAACTTACGTTTGACTTCGTCTAGCTCCTCTTTGATGATTTGAGCAACGCGCTCGGGTTTGGCAAGAATATCAGCCAAATCTGCAATCAAGGCAATCAATTCATCATATTCAGACTGAATCTTATCACGTTCCAATCCTGTCAAACGACGAAGACGCATATCAAGGATAGCTTGACTTTGACGTTCAGAAAGCTTGAACTTGCTCATCAACTCAGCTTGCGCTTCCGCATCCGTTTCACTAGCACGGATAATACGAATCACTTCATCAATGTGATCCAGAGCGATTAAAAGACCTTCTAAGATGTGCGCACGCGCTTCTGCTTTTTCCTTGTCAAAACGAGTACGGCGAACAACCACTTCTTTTTGGTGCTCGATATAAGCATCCAAAATTTGACGAAGGGACAAGATTTTTGGCACGCCATTTTGAATCGCCAACATGTTGAAACCAAAATTGGTTTGCATCTGGGTCATCTTGAAGAGGTTGTTAAGGATAACGTTGGCAGACGCGTCGCGTTTAACCTCGATTACAAAGCGAACGCCTTCACGGTTGGACTCATCACGTACGGCTGTAATGCCCTCAAGGCGTTTTTCCTGAACTAAGCGAACAATATGCTCATGGACCTTGGTTTTATTGACCATGTAAGGAAATTCTGTTACAACGATGCGCTCACGACCCGTCTTAGTAGTTTCAATCTCTGTACGAGAACGAAGGACAATGGAACCTTTACCAGTCTCATAGGCCTTATGAATCCCTGATTTCCCCATAACAAGAGCACCAGTTGGAAAATCTGGACCAGGCAAGACTTCCATCAAGTCCTTAGTCGTCACATCTGGATTGTCCATGACGAGCTTCACAGCATCAATGGTTTCACCCAAGTTGTGAGGAGGAATGTTGGTAGCCATCCCTACGGCAATCCCAGTTGCCCCATTGACCAAAAGGTTTGGAAAACGAGCTGGCAAGACCAAGGGTTCACGTTCGTTAGCATCGTAGTTATCTACGAAATCAACGGTGTTTTTATTGATATCACGAAGCATTTCCAGAGCAATCTTACTCATGCGTGCCTCAGTATATCGCTGCGCGGCAGCACCGTCTCCATCCATAGAACCAAAGTTTCCATGCCCATCCACAAGCATGTAACGGTAGCTCCACCACTGAGCCATACGGACCATGGCTTCATAAATAGACGAGTCACCGTGTGGGTGGTATTTACCCATAACGTCCCCTGTAATACGGGCTGATTTTTTATGAGGTTTATCTGGTGTAACACCTAGTTCATTCATTCCGTAAAGAATACGGCGGTGAACAGGCTTCAAGCCATCTCGAACATCAGGAAGAGCACGCGCTACGATAACACTCATGGCGTAATCGATAAAACTGGTCTTCATCTCCTTTGTCAGATTGACATTCACTAAATTTTTATCCTGCATTAATAAATGCCTCATTTCACTATTAGTAATTAGATATATTATACCATAAAATGTCCTTTATTTCAGGCTTCTGAAACTACTAAAACGTTTACATCGATAACCGAATAGAATATTCGTGACAAAGCTTTTTAAAAGTGATAGAATGAAAGTGTCTGGGGATTCCCCTAAAAAAAATGAAGGAGATGTTTAGATAATGACTTCAACTAAACAACACAAAAAAGTGATCCTTGTTGGTGACGGTGCCGTAGGTTCATCTTACGCTTTCGCACTTGTTAACCAAGGAATTGCACAAGAGCTTGGAATTATCGAAATTCCACAATTACACGAAAAAGCTGTTGGTGATGCGCTTGACCTTAGTCACGCCCTTGCCTTCACTTCACCTAAAAAAATCTACGCTGCTCAATACTCTGACTGTGCAGACGCTGACCTTGTTGTTATCACTGCAGGTGCTCCTCAAAAACCAGGTGAAACTCGCCTTGACCTTGTAGGTAAAAACTTGGCTATCAACAAATCAATCGTAACACAAGTTGTTGAATCAGGTTTTGATGGTATCTTCCTTGTTGCTGCTAACCCAGTTGACGTTTTGACTTACTCAACTTGGAAATTCTCTGGATTCCCTAAAGAACGTGTTATCGGTTCAGGTACTTCACTTGACTCAGCTCGTTTCCGTCAAGCACTTGCTGAAAAATTGGATGTTGATGCTCGTTCAGTTCACGCCTACATCATGGGTGAACACGGAGACTCTGAATTCGCTGTTTGGTCACATGCCAACATCGCTGGTGTAAACCTTGAAGAATTCCTTAAAGACACTCAAAACGTTCAAGAAGCTGAATTGATTGAATTATTCGAAGGTGTTCGTGATGCTGCTTACACAATCATCAACAAAAAAGGAGCTACATACTATGGTATCGCCGTAGCACTTGCTCGTATCACAAAAGCAATCCTTGATGACGAAAATGCAGTCCTTCCACTTTCTGTATTCCAAGAAGGTCAATACGGTGTGAAAGATGTCTTTATCGGTCAACCAGCTGTTGTTGGTGCACACGGTATCGTTCGTCCAGTAAACATCCCATTGAACGATGCGGAAACTCAAAAAATGCAAGCATCTGCTAAAGAATTGCAAGCAATCATTGATGAAGCATGGAAAAACCCTGAATTCCAAGCAGCTTCTAAAAACTAATTAAAAGAAGGTTCTCATTTCATGGGAGCCTTTTTCTTTTTGCACAGAACGATAAAATCATATTTTCCAAAACAAAAAAGCCTGTCGCACAAGCTCAAATGCTTGATATGACAGGCTTTTTCCAAATTCATTATTTAACAGCGTCTTTAAGAGCTTTACCAGCTTTGAATGCTGGAACTTTAGAAGCTGCGATTTTGATTTCTTTACCAGTTTGTGGGTTGCGACCTTTACGTGCAGCACGCTCACGAACTTCAAAGTTACCAAAACCAATCAATTGAACTTTTTCACCAGCTGCAAGGTATTCAGTTACTGCTGCAAATACAGCGTCAACTGCTGCTGCTGAATCTTTCTTAGTCAATTCTGTAGCTTCTGCTACTTTAGCGATCAAATCTTGTTTGTTTGCCATGTTAATAATTCCTCCAAATAATTTCTAATTAACAAATATAATCATATCCTAAAATTGCCCACAGGTCAAGTCAAAAACGCTATTTCTAACGATTTTTCTCTATTTTTTTAGGAATGATATCGAACCAAGACAGCCCACGCATTTTCACCTGTATGCGTCTGAATAATAGAGCCTGTTTCCAGTACTGAGATTGGTTTTTCTACATAAGTTTGTAAAACATTCTTCATCTCATTGGCCCATTCATTAGTACCAGCGTAGGAAATTCCAATTTCCGCAACGGATTTATGAGAAAGGGTCTCGGCCAACTCGTCAAGCCATTTTTTAAATGTCTTAGCACCGCGCCCCTTTACAATAGGTTGGAGTTCATGGTTCTTCATTTGCATGACGACACGAATATTCAACAGAGAACTGATCAAGCCTGTCACACGTCCGATACGTCCACCCTTAACTAGGTTTTCTAATGTTGAAACACCGATATAGAGTTCAGTATGTTTCTTTACCTCTTCCACACATGTCAAGATGGTTTCTAAATCTTTGCCTTCTTGGGCAAGTTTAGCAGCTTCAACAACTTGAAACTTCATCGCCTGATCTGTAAAAGAACTATCAATAACGGTCACATCAGCAGTTGAGAGACTTGCCCCTTGGCGAGCAGCTTCAACGGTTCCAGACAAGGCATGGGACATGTGAATAGCGAGTATCTGACTGCCATCTTTACCTAGTTCTTCAAAGACTTCAGCAAATACTCCCACTGGAGGCTGACTAGTTTTAGGCAGATTTTTACTCTCTTGCATAAGATGAAGGAATTCTCCCTCTTTCAAATCTGCATCAGAATAAAGGATACCATCAATCATCACAGATAAAGGAACAACGGTGATATTTAATTCTTTAACTACTTCTGGTTCAATAGTAACAGAGGAATCAGTTACAATTTTTACTTGTGTCATATCTTCAATCTTTCTATTCTTCTCAATAAGATAGGGATTTATCACTTTTATTATATCAAAAAATTGTTAAAAAATCATAATGAATCCAATGAAAAAGCTTGGAATTTTGGTATAATCTATCTATAGAAAAGCGAGGGAAAGTCATGATCCGAAAAGTTCAGCCTATTATTACTATCATACTTGGGGCAGCTATTTATGCCTTTGGTCTCACCTATTTTGTAGTTCCTCACCATTTATTTGAAGGCGGAGCAACTGGTATCACATTGATTACCTTCTATCTCTTTAAAATTCCAGTCTCATTGATGAACCTCTTGATAAATATTCCTTTATTTATCCTAGCCTGGAAAATATTTGGTTCTAAGACTCTCTACTCCAGTCTTTTGGGAACCATTTCCCTCTCGATCTGGCTTGCTGTCTTTGAACGAATTCCTTTACAATTTGACTTGCAAGGCGATCTCATTATCGTCTCTTTAGTTTCTGGTGTTTTACTGGGAGTTGGTTTGGGAATCATCTTTAATGCTGGTGGTACAACAGGTGGATCAGATATTGTTGCTCGCATCCTCAACAAATACACCAATATTTCAATTGGAAAATTGCTTTTCTCGCTTGATTTCATTATTCTAATGTTGATTTTGATTATCTTCCAAGATTTGCGCCTAGTGACTTATACTCTCTTATTTGACTTTATCATCGCTCGTGTTATCGACCTGATCGGTGAAGGAGGTTATGCTGGTAAAGGATTTATGATTATAACTCAATTTCCAGATCAGTTAGCCGAGAAAATTAACGATGAACTCGGACGTGGCGTAACCTTTATATCTGGTCAAGGCTACTACAGCAAAAAGGATTTAAAAATTATCTACTGTATCGTCGGTCGAAATGAAATCGTTAAAATGAAGGATGTGATTCACCAAATCGATCCTCAAGCCTTTATCACCATCACTGAGGCTCATGAAATTCTGGGTGAGGGATTTACTTATGTAAAAGATTAAAAAAGCTGGGAATTCCCAGCTTTTATTCTTCTTCAAAAAGTGTAGAGTGACGATAGCCATAAGGAAAGTAAATCACTAGTCCAACCAACAAAGCAAGTCCAAAGGCAATCCATGTTTCCTTGGTATACTGAAGCATAAAGGAAACACAGATAAGGATGGAAAGGATCGGCAAAAGCGGCACTAAAGGAGTTTTGAATTCTCCTTCTTTTGGCATGCCCTTATCCTTTCTGAGCTTGATAATACCGTAGGCAAGTAGAATTAGATAGGCTAGTGTACAGATATTTAAAAAGGCAGCGATACTGGCTAGCGGAAAGACTCCTGCTGCAATGGCTGAAGCAACTCCTGTTAAGATGGTCGCATTCTTTGGAACCCGGCTAGTTTTACTTAGCTGTTTAAAACTTCGAGGTAATAGACCATCACGTGCTAAGCTGTAAACCATTCGAGAAAGAGCGTAGGTCATGGAAATACATACGGTTATCAGGGTTAGAATGGCTACCAGTGAAACATAGTTGGCTGCCCAGCCAATTCCGATACT
Source organism: Streptococcus mitis (assembly GCF_003942695.1). Lineage (GTDB taxonomy): Bacteria > Bacillota > Bacilli > Lactobacillales > Streptococcaceae > Streptococcus > Streptococcus mitis_BD. The sequence goes on along the minus strand of NZ_RJNU01000017.1, from coordinate 16,456 downwards.
ACGCAATGAAAAGGCCACTGCATCATCCACATTGAGTTGGCTATAGTGAACAATCCCAGTCAATACTATTGTTACCAAGGCATAGAGAATAGTGACGATTGTCAGAGAAAGCACGATTCCGCGGGGAATATTTTTTTGCGGACTTTGAATTTCATCAACTGCCATGGAAATAGACTCAAAACCGAGAAAACCAAAGAACATCAAAGAGGCTCCTGCCATAATCCCAGTACTTCCTCCATAAAGCTGACCAAAACCAAAAGGAGCAAAATTCGACCAATTTTCAGGCTTGATGTACCAAATACCAACTAGGATAAATAATGCGAGAGCTGAGAATTTCAAGACCACTAGAAGCGAATTAAAGCGTAAGGCTGCCTTGGAATTTAACAAAACCAATCCCGTTACCAAGGTAAGTACTAAAATAGGCAGAAGATCGATATAGGTTCCCTGTTTAGGGTTAAAGGTTCCATTCAAGGCTTGGGGCATGGAGATACCATAATTACTGAGCAATCCCTTAAAGTAAGCTGCCCAGCCAGACGCCACACCTGAAACAGCCGTCATGAATTCCATGATGGTCAACCAGCCAGCAATCCAGGCTGGCAATTCTCCTAAAATGGCATAGAGGTAACTATAAGCACCACCAGTTGCAGGCACACGAGAGGCAAATTCTGCGAAAAAGAGGGCTGATAGAGAAACACACAGGGCAGAAATCACAATGGAAATCACTAGTGATGGACCAGCTAGGGTAGCCGCTGCTGTTCCTGTAATGGTGAAAATCCCTGTCCCCACCATGGCACCAATCCCTAGAAGAATCAAATCCCACAATTTCAAATGGCGATGCATCTCTGTCTGTCTCAGACTAACATCCTTGGTTCTAAAAATATTCATACTTCATCTCCACTAAATGTAATTGTTTTATTTTACCATATAAAAGTATTTTTGTGAATATTTATTAGGTTCTTTTTTGAAAAAATTCTGAACAGGAAAACTTCCTGTTCAGATTTTGCATATTCTTACCCAACTGAACCTTCCATTTCATAGCTAATCAAGCGATTCAGCTCAACTGCGTATTCCATTGGAAGTTCTTTTGTGAAGGGCTCCACAAATCCCATGACAATCATCTCAGTTGCCTCAGATTCTGACAAGCCACGGCTCATGAGGTAGTAGAGTTGTTCTTCTGAAATCTTAGATACCTTGGCTTCGTGCTCCAAAGCAACTTGCGAGTTATGGATTTCATTAAATGGAATGGTATCTGACGCTGACAAGTCATCCATGATAATGGTGTCACACTCAATGTGGGAAACAGATTTCTTAGAGTTTTTGTTAAAAGTTACTTGTCCACGATAGTCTACCTTACCACCGCCTTTAGCGATGGATTTAGACACGATAGACGAGCTGGTATGTGGAGCATTGTGGATCATCTTGGCACCCGTATCTTGGTGTTGCCCTGCATTAGCAAAGGCAATCGAAAGCATGGTACCACGCGCTCCTTCTCCATCTAGGTAAACAGATGGGTATTTCATAGTCGTTTTGGCACCCAAGTTTCCATCGATCCACTCAACAGTCGCATCTTTCAAAGCTTTGGCACGTTTGGTTACCAAGTTATAGACGTTATCAGACCAGTTTTGGATAGTCGTATAACGCATATAAGCTCCGTCTAAGGCAAAGATTTCTACAATGGCAGCGTGCAAGCTGTTACTTGAATAAGTTGGTGCTGTACATCCTTCTACGTAGTGGACACTTGCTCCTTCATCAACGATAATTAAGGTACGTTCAAACTGACCAGTATTTTCATTGTTGATACGGAAGTATGTTTGAAGTGGAATATCTACCTTGACTCCTTTTGGTACGTAGATAAAAGTTCCACCAGACCATACTGCTGAGTTAAGGGCTGCCAACTTGTTATCAGTCGGAGGTACAAGCTTAGCGAAGTATTGTTTAAACAAATCTGGGTATTCCTTGAGGGCAGAATCTGTATCTGTAAAGATAATTCCTAACTTCTCAAACTCTTCCTTCATGTTATGGTATACCACTTCTGATTCGTACTGGGCAGAAGCCCCTGCTAGATAAGCACGTTCAGCTTCTGGAATTCCGATACGTTCAAAGGTTTCTTTGATCTTTTCAGGTACATCATCCCAAGAACGGGCAGGTTTATCAGATGGTTTTTGGTAATAGATCAAGTCATCAAAGTCAATCTCTGACAAGTCTGCTCCCCAAGTCTGCATGGGCATTTTTTTGAAGGTTTCATAAGACTTCAAACGGAATTCTAACATCCACTCTGGTTCACCCTTGGCAGCAGATAATTCACGAATAACACCTTCGTTGAGTCCTTTTCCTGTCGATAGGACAGGCTCTACATCATCATGGAAACCAAATTTATATTCACCAAGATCAATTGGTTTTGGTTCTACTCTTTCTTCAGCCATAATATCCTTTCTTTCATTCTTCATTTCTAATGATTTATAAGACAAAAGTAACTTATCTTACTCGTTATCTTGATTCTCAATTGTCTTCTTAAGAGCGTTCCAAGCTAGGGTTGCACACTTGATTCGTTGAGGGAATTTGGCAACACCTGACAAGAAAGCAGCGTCTCCAAGACTATCTTGTCTGTCATCTTTTTGTCCTTGAACCATTTCAGAAAAAATAGTCGCAAGTTCTAAAATTTCTTGTTTGGTTTTTCCTAAAACGGCATCTGTCATCATACTAGCAGAGGCAGTTGAGATGGTACATCCTGAATTTAGAAAAGCAATATCTTCCAAACGATTTTCTGCATCAAACTTGACAGATAGGTTGATAACATCACCACAGGTTGGATTATTGAGACTGATTTGTTCAGCGTCTTCTAACTTCCCTTGGTGATGTGGATTTTTCGAATGGTCCGCTACCACTGCCATATAAAGGCTATCTAGTTTAGAAAGTGCCATTGAAAAACTCCTTTGTCTTTTGTAGGGCATCGACCAACTTGTCGCAATCATCCTTGGTATTATAGATATAAAAACTTGCACGAGCTGTTGCTGGAACTTCCAGATACTGAAGCAAGGGTTGGGCACAGTGATGTCCCGCACGAACTGCTACTCCTTCATAATCCAGAGCCGTCGCAAGATCGTGAGGATGAAGATCCCCTAAGTTAAAGGCAATGACACCTGAACGTTTAGACAAGTCCTGAGAACCATAAATAGTCAAGCCTTCAATTGCCTGCAGTTTTGGATAGACGTAGGCTATCAATTCCTGTTCATGAGCTTCAATGGCATCCATACCAATCTTTTCAAGATAATCCACTGCAGCAGCAAGCCCGATTGCACCAGCCATGTTAGGAGTTCCAGCCTCGAATTTCCAAGGCAATTCCTTCCAACTAGCAGACTGCTCATAGACGAAATCAATCATTTCACCGCCAAATTCTACTGGTGACATTTGTTCCAGATACTTTTCTTTACCATAAAGAACACCGATACCAGTTGGACCAGCCATCTTGTGACCTGAAAAGGCAAAGAAGTCCACATCCAAGTGCTGCACATCAATATTCATATGAGGCGTAGATTGAGCACCATCCACCACCATGATAGCTCCAACTTGATGAGCCATTTGAGTGATTTCTTTGATAGGATTGACCGCTCCAAGAACATTTGAAGCATGAGCCAGCGAGACGAACTTAACCTTGTCTGTCAATTTGGCCCGCAAATCATCCATGTCCAAGGCTCCATCCCTTAGATAGACATAAACAAGCTCCGCTCCAGTTTTGCGACAGACCTCCTGCCAAGGAATGATGTTGGAATGGTGTTCCATGACGGAAATCAAGACCTGGTCTCCCTCAGTCAAGATTTCTTCAGCATAACGTGCTACCCAGTTAAGACTGGTTGTCGTACCTCTGGTAAAGAGTACTTCCTTTGTAGATCCTGCATTGATAAACTTACGAATGGTTTCACGAGCTCCCTCATAGGAAGCTGTCGCTCGTTCTGCCAAGGTATGGACACCACGATGAACATTGGCATTGTCCTTCTCATAGTAGCGGTTAATAGTTTCAAGAACTGCTAGTGGTTTTTGTGTCGTCGCAGCATTGTCCAGATAGACCAGAGGTTCATCGTTGACAATCTGGTCTAAAATCGGAAAATCCTTACGAATTGCTTCTACATCTAACATCGGTTTCCCCTTAGCGTTTTGACAATTTTTCTTCGACAGTTGCAATCATTTCATCACGAACTTCCTTGACTGGAATCTCAACGATTACGGAACCAAGGAAACCACGTACAACCAAGCGTTCTGCTGTTGCTTTGTCCAAGCCACGGCTCATAAGGTAGTACATGTCTTCTGGATCCACCTGACCGATAGAAGCCGCGTGACCTGCAGTAACATCATTTTCATCAATCAAAAGAATTGGGTTGGCATCTGAACGTGCTTGGTCTGAAAGCATAAGAACTCGGCTTTCTTGTTGCGCATCTGCTCCCTTAGCACCCTTGATGATGTGGCCAATACCGTTGAAAGTTAAAGTTGCTTTTTCAAGAATAACCCCATGTTGCAGGATATTTCCGATAGAGTTGCAACCATAGTTGGTTACACGCGTATCAATCCCTTGCACCTGACGGCCACTTGAAAGAGCTACCACTTTAAGGTCTGCATGGCTACCACTTCCAAACAAGTCACTATCAAAGTCAGCAACGACGTTTCCTTCATTCATAACACCGATTGCCCAGTCAATGCTTGCATCGTTGCCTAGTTTACCACGACGGCTAATGTAGGCAGTCACATTTTCGCCTAGGCGGTCGATAGCTGCAAATTTCACTTGAGCACCAGAACGAGCGATGACTTCGACTGTAATATTGGCAGTTGCTTTGGCACTACCTTCACCACGAGATTCCAAACGTTCAAGGTAACTGATTTTACTGTTCTTACCAGCAATAATCAGAATATGCTTGTTAAACGGTACATCGCTATCGCTGTCTTGGTAGAAAATTCCTTCGATTGGCTCTGTAATCTCAACATTATCAGGAATATAGAGAACAGCACCACTATTAAAATATGCTGTATGGTAAGCTGCCAACTTGTCATCATCGTATTTAACGGACGACATGAAGAATTCTTCTACGAGTTCTGGAATTTCTTCTAAAGCTGAGTGGAAGTCTGTGAAAACAACACCCTGTTCAGCTAACTCAACTGGAATTTGTTCAAAAACAGTTTGGGTTCCTACTTGAACCAATTTCAAGTGATTGTCTAGAGCTGTAAAATCTGGAACATTTGCTGATGGTTCACTTTCTGTAATCGTTCCATCACCCAGATTCCAACGGTGAAATTTCACACGCTCAATGACTGGTAATTCCAAACTCTCAATCTTATCAAAAGCTTTTTGGCGGAGGTCGGACAACCAGCTTGGTTCAGCGTGCATTTCTGAAAAAAGTTTAATAGTTTCTTTAGTCATTTACTTCTCCTAAAAGATACGAGGGAATTACAATTCTTCCTTGTAGTCATAGCCAAGTTCTTCAGCTAGTTTAGCGTATCCTTCACGTTCCAAACGGGCAGCCAATTCTGGGCCACCAGAAAGGACAACACGACCTTCCATCATCACATGTACCACGTCTGGTGTGATGTAGTTCAAGAGACGTTGGTAGTGAGTGATGATCATGGCACCGAAGCCTTCACCACGCATGGCATTGACACCTTTAGAGACAACTTTAAGGGCATCAATGTCAAGACCTGAGTCAATCTCATCCAAAAGGGCAAAAGTTGGTTCCAACATCAAGAGTTGAAGAATTTCATTACGTTTTTTCTCACCACCAGAGAATCCTTCGTTGAGGTAACGCTCTGCCATTTCTTCTTTCATGTTGAGCAATTCCATTTTCTCGTCTAGTTTAGTGATAAACTCACGAACTGAAATCTTTTCATCGTCTTCTTTACCAGCATTCATAGCTGCACGAAGAAATTCAGCGTTGGTAATTCCAGGGATTTCAGATGGGTATTGCATAGCAAGGAAAAGTCCCATACGCGCACGCTCGTCTACTTCCAATTCAAGGATATTTACACCGTCAAACAAGACTTCACCTTTGGTAACTTCATAGTTAGGGTTCCCCATGATAGCGGCTGAAAGAGTCGATTTACCAGTACCATTTGGTCCCATGATAGCTGCGATTTCTCCTGTTTTTAGAGTCAGGTTGACTCCTTTCAAAATTTCTTTTCCTTCAATCTCAACGTGAAGATCTTTGATCTCTAATACTGACATGATAGTTCCTTTCTTTTTCTGGCCTACTTCCTTTATCCTTAAAGAAATCACTTACATTTCTCAAAAAATACAAGAAAAGGTCCATAAATATACTCTACTAGTATAACAAAAAAAAGCCTAAAAGGCTTTGATTTTGTTTAGAAGCTAGTGACTAATCCTTGCGGTTTAGGTGCTGATCAATGGCATCTACTATTTTTCCCATTACATAACTTAACCTAAAATTTCGAAAAAGTAGAATGGCCCAAAAGGCTGCCATAAAATAGCGCCCAGTCATCCAAGCTTCATTGAAAAAATAAGTCTCAGCAGCAGTAAATAGTGCTATCACGATAAATTGTTGTCTAGTCATAGGATTATTGTACCATGAAATCCACTTTTAGTCTTCTTCGACCATGACTTTATCAGCCAGAAATTCAAATCCTTCTGGAATCAGGCTCTCTTCTTCAACCTCTTGCTCGGCTTGAGAAGACTTGTTTTTAGCTGAAAATGCTGCTCGAACCTCTTTCCATTCCTCTAGGGAAATAGCCAGAATTTCAGGTGAAAATCCAGCAGCTTGGCTAAGAATATTGCCAAACATGGTATTGAGGTTGTCCCTTTTCATGGTTTGCCCAGCATTGAAATTAGACTCAAAGGCTAAAATAGCATGGTGTTCATTAGCTGCAACTGGTTGAGAACCAACAAGCAGAGCCTTATCTGGACCAGCTAAGCTTTCGATCACTTCTCCCCATGCATTTTGGAGGCGAATCAGGTTTTGACGTGCCAAATCAGGATTTTCGACAGCTTCTTGCAGGATAGAATGAACTTTATTACGATCTACTCGATAGACTGTCTTGGAAGTGGCTGGACGACTAGGAACTGGCGCAACTTGTTTAGGAGCTGTGCCCACATTGGCAAGTTCTTGTTTGAGACGGGCGACTTCCTGTCTCAGTGCAGAAATTTCACTTTCAACAGCTTCTGAAAGCACTGGTTCAGGCTTAATCTCAGCTAAACGAATGGTCATCATCTCAGCATAAATCTTGGGTTGCAAGCTAGCCTTCATATCTGCCAAGCTTACTGTCGCTAGACGAATCATTTCAAAGAGACTTTCTTGGGAAAGAGCTAGATTGTCCATAAAAACTGGACTATGATGAGTATTTTCGCCACCTGTCTGAACAACCAGTAGATCACGCAAATACTGCAAGAGATCCGTCACAAAACGAGTCATACTCTTGCCATTTTCAAACAAAAGATTCAAAGAATCAAGCGCTTTTGGAACATCCTGTTGGGACAAGGCAGCTACATAATCATCTAAAGCTGATAAACTAATAGTGCCTGTAATCTCCTCAGAGATGGCAGTCGTGAGCTCATTCCCTTGCGTCAAACTCAAGGCTTGATCCAAAATAGACAAGGCATCCCTCATCCCACCTTCAGCACGTCTAGCGATAATTTCCACAGCCTCTGGTTCAGAACTGATTTTTTCTTTTTCTAGAATATGATAAATATGCTCCTTGATATCTTGCGTTCGAATCGATTTAAACTCAAAACGTTGAACACGCGATAAAATAGTTGCTGGAATCTTGTGCAATTCGGTGGTCGCTAAGATAAAGACAACATTTTGAGTTGGTTCTTCTAGAGTCTTCAAAAGCGCATTAAAGGCTCCCGTAGACAGCATGTGAACCTCGTCTATGATATAAACCTTATAACGGGCAAGACTAGGAGCATAGGTAGATTTATCACGAATTTCACGGATTTCATCAACTCCATTATTTGAAGCCGCATCCATTTCAATAACATCTTCTAGGCTACCTTCTGTCACTGCCTGACAGATATAACAGTTATTGCATGGTTCACCGTCCACTTGATTGGGACAGTTCATGGCCTTGGCAAAAATCTTAGCTACACTGGTTTTCCCAGTTCCACGAGGACCTGAGAAAAGATAAGCATGACTAATCTTTTCCTGCTCGACCGCTTGTTTTAGGGTTTTAGCCACAACTTCTTGACCTACTAGTTGTGAAAAAGTTTGGCTTCTATATTTTCGATAAAGTGCTTGATACATTAGGCTTTCTCCTCAAACATCGTAAAGTCCCATTCTGTCTTCTCAAGCAAAATAGCGACAAATTGTTCCAAGTAATCACGGTCAATGGCATTGTAATCATCAATAAGTGAAGAATCCAGGTCTAAGACACCCAGCAATCGACCATTCTTGAGCATGGGAACTACGATTTCACTCTTGGCCATACTATCACAAGAAATGTAGTTTGGATAGGTGCTCACATCGCCAACTAAAACAGTCTCTTGAAACTCAGCAGCTTCTCCACACACGCCTTTCCCAAGCGGAATGCGAATACAAGAAACACCCCCCTGAAAAGGCCCTAAAACCAACTCGCTACCATCAAACAGATAAAACCCTGCAAATACAGTATTTGGAAAGCGAGATTTTAGGAGGGCACTAGCATTCGAAAGATTGGCAAGAACATTGCTCTCACCTTCAAGTAAATAAGAGAGTTCCTCATTTAACAATTGATATTGTGATTGTTTTTCTGAATCTAACATAGAACTATTATATCAAAAATGGGAAAGAGACAAAAGAAAAATCCCTTGTTTTAAACAAAGGATTTTGCGATTATCAATTTGATTAAAGTTCGATATCACCGAACAAGTCAGCCATTGAGAATCCTGTTTGTGTTTCTGGAAGTTCGAAATCACGTTTTTCTTGACGTTTTGGACGACGTGGACGAGCAGCACGTTTTTCTTCTTTTTGTCCTTCTTCTTGAGCTGGACGTTCTTCAAGAGCTTTGATAGAAAGGGATACACGTTCTGCGTCAGCGTTAACATCAAGGACTTTAACAGTAACTTCTTGACCAACAGTAAGAGCTTCTTTTGGATTTTCGATACGTTTGTGTGAAATTTGTGATACGTGAACAAGTCCATCGATACCTGGCAATACTTCAACAAATGCACCGAAGTCAGTCAAACGTTTAACTGTTCCTTCTACTACATCACCTTTAGCCAATTTTTGCTCAACGCCATCCCATGGTCCAGGTGTTGTTGCTTTAAGTGAAAGGGATACGCGTCCTTCTTCTTCATTAAGATCAAGGACTTTAACTTCGATTTCTTCACCAACAGTTACAACTGATTTAGGTGATACGTTACGTTCGTGTGACAATTCAGTCAAGTGAACCAATCCGTCGACACCACCGAGATCGATGAAAGCACCGAAGCTAGTGATACGAGCAACTTTACCAGTTACTACATCACCAACAGCTAATTTACTGAATACTTCAGCACGAGCTGCTGCAGTAGCTGCTTCAACAACTTCACGACGTGAAAGGATGAAGCGGTTTTCTTTAGGATCAACTTCTTTGATTTTAGCATCAAATTCTTGACCTACGAAACGCTCAGTGTTACGTACGAAACGAGTATCCAACATTGAAGCTGGGATGAATCCACGAACACCTTCAAATTCTACTGAAAGTCCACCTTTAACGGCACGAGTTCCTTTAACAGTAACAACTTCTTCTTCGCGTCCTACAAGTTTGTCCCATGCTTTGCGAGCTTCAAGGCGTTTTTTAGATACAAGGTATGTAACTGTATCAGTATCTTTACCAACTACTTGACGAAGTACAAGAACATCCAATACTTCTCCTACTTTCACAAAGTCATTGATATCTGCATCGCGATCGTTTGTCAATTCGCGAAGAGTCAAGACACCTTCAACACCAGTCCCAGAGATTGCAACGTTAGCTTGAGTCGCATCAACTGTCAATACTTCAGCACTAACAACATCACCAGGCTCAACTTGGCTAACGCTATTTAGCAAATCTTCAAATTCGTTCATCTAAAAAATCCTCCAACAATCAAGTTTTTCTAAACTTGACATACTTATAATTTTTTTCCTAAGCACCCGCAAAGACATGTTCATATCGTTCACGTCTTTCACTTATAAAAATAAAATACCCTAAGATATTTTTCTTTTTATCTTGAATTTATTACCTAAGAACTGGGGTAGCTGGATTCGAACCAACGCATGAGGGAGTCAAAGTCCCTTGCCTTACCGCTTGGCTATACCCCATTATGAATGGAGAGAGAGGGATTCGAACCCCCGAACCCGAAGGAGCGGATTTACAGTCCGCCGCGTTTAGCCTCTTCGCTATCTCTCCAATGTTTAACGAGAACTATTATATCATGAAATTTTCAATAAAACAAGTATTATTTTGTCAAATTATAGTTTTCAATCAAAATTTCCACAGCTTTTTCAAGTTTTTTATAAAAACTATCGACATTTCCATTCTTTATGATGGCAAATTGGTTATCTAATTCGGCAATTTCTCCAATGACCTTTTTCCCGATCGTCAAAACGTATCCTTCATAGCTGTCTTTTCCAACAGTCACTTTTGCATCTGCTAATTGAATTTCAATTTTCTTATCTTTTTTACTCATACTGTACCTCTTTTCACTTTTTCTATTGTACAAGAAAATACTCAAACTAGCAAGAAAAAACTCCATTTCAGCCATTACAACTGCTATGGAGTTCTTCTTTACTTCGTGTCTTTTAGTCCACTTTGACAATCCATCCCTCTGGTGCTTCCACATCACCAAATTGGATACCAGTCAATTCATCGTAGAGTTTACGTGTGACAGGACCTACTTCCGTTTCACTATAGAAAACATGGAAATCATCGCCATGTTGAATCCCCCCAATTGGAGAAATAACTGCTGCTGTACCACAAGCTCCTGCCTCTACAAAACGATCCAAATTATCGATTGGGACATCGCCTTCAATCGGTGTCAAGCCCAAGCGGTGCTCTGCTAAGTAAAGCAAAGAGTACTTGGTAATAGATGGCAAGATGGATGGACTCAATGGTGTAACAAATTCATTGTCTGCCGTGATTCCAAAGAAGTTGGCTGATCCGACTTCCTCAATCTTTGTATGCGTAGATGGGTCTAGGTAGATAACATCTGAAAATTGGCGTGACTTGGCCATTTTACCTGGGAGGAGACTAGCAGCGTAGTTCCCACCTACCTTGGCCGCACCCGTACCATTTGGAGCTGCACGGTCGTATTCATCCTGAATCAAGAAGTTAGTTGGGACTAAACCACCTTTAAAATAGTTACCAACCGGCATAGCAAAAATGGTGAAGATGTACTCTTCTGCTGGTTTAACCCCGATGATATCTCCAACACCAATCAAAAGTGGACGAAGATAAAGTGTTCCACCTGTTCCATATGGTGGGACGTATTCTTCATTTGCACGCACAACTGCTTTACAAGCTTCTACAAACATTTCTGTCGGAACTTGTGGCATCAAGAGACGGTCACAGGTACGTTGCAGACGCTTGGCATTTTCATCAGGACGGAAAAGTTGAATACTACCATCCTTCGTACGATAGGCCTTCAAACCTTCAAATGCTTGCTGTCCATAGTGAAGACTTGGAGAAGACTCTGAAATATGCAAGGTCGCATCCTCTGTCAATTCTCCTTGATTCCATTGACCATTTTTGTAGTGAGCGATATAACGGTAAGGTAATTTCATATAAGAAAATCCAAGGTTTTCCCAATCAATTGCAACTGTCATGTGTTTCTCCTTTATACTATTCAAACTATGTGTTCTATTCTACACTTTTCTAGTAAAATTTCAAGTATTATTTGTAATTTTCTGAAAATTTTTTCAACATAAAAGAATCAGCCCTCTGGACTGATTCTTTTTATGAATTTGTTTTGTCCTCTTTAAAGACTTCTTTGAGGTAAGCATCGAAAACTTCTTCATCTGAAATGGTATCTGAGATAAAGCTTCCGTTGCTAGTGCGTTCTGACAAGTTCAAATCTTGCAATCGGCTTTCATAGATTGTTCCCTTGTTAGATTGAACAAGCAGTGTTTGGTCGTTCTCTTCCACTTCTGTACTAAAGAGATCACCTACAAGTCCTTGATCTGCAACCGCTCCTGCTAAAAAGACACGGTGCGGTTTGTTTTTCAACTCACGCAAGACTTGCAGACCTCGTTTGGCACGGCTGGTCGCTGGAATTTCCTCAATGGAAACACGTTTTAAGCTACCGCGTTGGGTCAAGAGGTAGAAGGATGAGGTGTTACAGATAAAGGCGGCCTGAAGCAAATCATCTGCTTTCAGGTTCATAGCCTTGACACCTGCAGCCTTTGCTCCGACAATCGGAACCTCTTCGATATTGAAACGAAGGGCGTAACCGTTTTGGCTAATCAAGAGAACATCATCTAGTTTAATTGGAGCTACTGCTACAATCTGGTCTGTCTCGTCTTTGAGCTTAGCATACTTGACAGATTTAGACTTATAAGTTCTCCATGGAGAAAATTCTTTACGTTCTACGCGTTTGATTTGACCAAGACGAGTTGCAGCAAAGTAGGTTGTCGCATCTTCAAACTGATCCACGACTTCTACATAAAGGATTTCTTCGTTAGTTTCAAAGTTTGTAATGGTCTGGCTCAAGTGCTCTCCGATATCCTTCCAGCGAATATCTGCTAACTCATGGATTGGTCGATAAATGACATTTCCAAGAGTTGTGAACATCAAGAGATGCTGGGTTGTCTTGGCAGATTGAACAAAGATCAAACGATCATCATCACGCTTGCCAATTTCTTCCAGCGTAGATGCTGCAAAGGAACGTGGGCTGGTACGTTTGATATAGCCAGCCTTGGTCACACTGACATAGGTATCTTCCTCAGCGATCAGACTAGCTGTATCAATCTCGATGACTTTTGCTGTATCTTCTAATGCACTCAAACGTGGAGTCGCAAATTTCTTCTTAACCTCACGAAGCTCCTTCTTCATGAGATTGTACATGGTCCGCTCATCACCGATAATCGCCGCAAGCATGGCAATCTTCTCACGAAGCTCTGCTTCTTCTTCCTGCAAGACAACGACGTCGGTATTGGTCAAACGGTAAAGTTGCAAGGTAACGATAGCCTCTGCCTGCTCCTCTGTAAAATCATAGCTTACCTTGAGGTTTTCCTTAGCGTCAGCCTTATTCTCAGAAGCACGGATAAGGGCGATGACTTCGTCCAAAATCGAAATCACGCGAATCAAACCTTCGACGATGTGGAGACGTTTCTCAGCCTTTTCCTTGTCAAAGCGGGAACGCGCCAAAATCACTTCACGACGGTGGGCGATATAGCTAGACAAGATTGGCACAATCCCGACCTGACGAGGTGTGAAATTGTCAATCGCCACCATGTTAAAATTGTAATTGATTTGCAGGTCAGTATATTTGAAGAGATAGTTAAGAACCAGCTCCGTATTGGCATCTTTCTTAAGTTCAATAGCGATACGAAGACCGTCACGGTCAGACTCATCACGAACCTCAGCGATCCCTGCCACCTTGTTATTGACACGAACATCATCGATTTTCTTGACCAGATTGGCCTTATTGATTTCATAAGGAATCTCAGTGATAACGATTTGTTCCTTACCACCTTTTAGCTTTTCAATCTCTGTTTTAGAACGAACAACTACGCGCCCTTTCCCAGTTTCATAAGCCTTTTGGATCTCGTCACGCCCCTGGATGATAGCTCCTGTAGGGAAGTCTGGTCCAGGCAAGAATTCCATGAGTTTGTCCACCTTGGCTGTTGGGTGGTCAATCATGTAAACAGTCGCATCAATGACTTCAGCCAAATTATGCGGAGGAATATCTGTGGCATAACCAGCCGAAATACCAGTCGAACCATTGACCAAGAGGTTTGGAAAGGCTGCTGGCAAAACCGTCGGCTCTTTCTCCGTATCGTCAAAGTTCCAGGCAAAAGGAACTGTCTTTTTCTCGATATCTTGAAGAAGATAACCAGCAATCTCAGACAAACGCGCCTCGGTATAACGCATCGCCGCAGGCGGATCTCCGTCCATAGAACCGTTGTTACCGTGCATTTCAACCAAAATCTCACGATTTTTCCAGTCCTGAGACATACGGACCATGGCATCATAGATGGAACTGTCACCGTGTGGGTGAAAATTCCCCATGATGTTCCCGACAGACTTGGCAGACTTACGGTAGCTCTTGTCAAAGGTATTGCCATCTTTATTCATAGAATAAAGAATACGTCGCTGAACCGGCTTCAATCCATCACGAATGTCTGGCAAAGCCCGGTCTTGAATAATGTACTTGGAGTAGCGACCAAAGCGCTCTCCCATGATGTCCTCAAGGGACATGTTTTGAATGTTAGACATATAGGATACAGAGCCCATAAAATACAAAGTGAAAATAGGAAATTCTTAAAATGAGCGATGCTCGCAAGAGAATTTATCTTTTTTTCACAGTATTTAGGGCGTGTTCAACTCCTTTCAAAGAATGTAGAGTATGTGTAATGATAAAAGGATGTAGAAAGGATTAGTCCCGTGTTCAGTTACGATAAGTAACCAAAACGACCCTTTCTGTAGTTTAAAATACGTTGCTTAATTATTTAGCGATTAGGAAGTTTCTCCTCAGCATATCTCATCATCTTCTCAGCCACTTCCTTATCGTAGGCAAAGCCCATCTTTTGAGCAAGGATTTGAGCTTCTCTGTGGAAAAGTTGCGTCGTAGCAAACAATGACTGAGTAAGTTTCTCTACACTTGAAAAATCAAGCAGAGCTGAGAATTGTTTCTCTTTCTCTGTAGGTAAATACTGGAAAAGATACTTGTAGTTCTTGCCGATATCTACCTTTCCCCCATCACTTGCGACCTGCCAAGCCAAGACCTTCAAGAGTTCTTGTTGACAAATACCATAAAGATGGTCGGTCGCGTAGATGAGCTGATTGCGACAAATCCCTTTAACCACATAGGCTGAAACCCACCAAAATTCATTACAGGATTTTTCAAAATCCGTTTCAGTAGCTGGACTTGTCCAGTAACGCTGAGGATTTGGAGAATAAGGCGCAAATAAGCCCTTAGGGTCCTCTAGCACCGTGAAATCCGCTTCGCTTTCTACCCACTCCTTGATATACTCTTTAGGACATAAAGTCAAATCAATGCGATTGTCATCTTCAAAAAGCATCAGATAAAGTCGACGGTTGCCTAGGATATTATGCTGCTCAATGATACGTGTTCCAAACTGGTCCAACCAAGTAAGATTACTCGTCAGATTATCTAAGTCGTCCACGACATAAACAACATCATAATCTTGAAACTCATCTTTTGGAGCTTTTGGATTTGTCCGTGAACCAGACATGGCGACAGCCTCGACTTGTAAAGTTTGGGCAGTCTGTAAAATCACATCGAGCATTTCTGTTTCTGTTCTCATATCAATACCTTCTCGTTTTATCAGATATTAGTTATCTGCTTCTTGCTTGCTTTTCTTTAGTGTTAATTTTTTATAGCGACTACGGATAGCGTTGAGATGGTCACGGAAATCGGCATACTGCTTTTTATCTGGATAAGCATAGGCGTTGATTGCAGTAAAATCCACAAGGAAGTCATAGATTTCTTGTAGTTTCGCACGGACTTCCTTGTTTTGACTAGGTGCCTTGCCTTTTTGCTCAGCCAAGCGCTCCTTATAGGCTTTTTCAAACTGAGCCTGCGCCTTTGTCAAGATTTCTACATGAGTTGTCAAATGCAGGGTTGCAAGGGCAGTTTGGTAGTCAGTATCTTTTAGCTCCTTGAGCAAATGGTTAATAACTTCTGTCTCTTTTTCGTAGCTCATACTCGTTAGCCCAGCATAATTTTTGAAAAGTTTGCTGAGTTTATCGTAAGCTTCCTTGCTACTTGCCTCTTTCACACGAGAGAAGGCCTTGACTAAACTAGTCAAGGTGGAAAGCGCATCATCACGCTCACGGTCAGACGCTTCCAGACTAGCCACCGCTTGACTAGATTTGGAACGGTGCAAACCAGCTTGCAAGGTCTCAAGAAGTTTCTCCATATCCTCAAGCTTCGTTGCATAAACCTGCTCAGACTTATTGGCTTTTGTAAAAGCCCCCAACTCATCCTTACTCTCAGATAGAAGTTGGAAAAATTCGTTGTTTTCTAAATTGCGTACAGTTAAACTTGTAATTCCATATTCTTTTTTCATAAAACTCCTCTTTTAATGATGTGTTTTTAAGTTTTTGCTCTAAAATAATTCAGAACATATCTAAATATTCGTATTTTACCCTAATAACTCAAAACACATATGTGTGATTTGAGTTATTTCCCACTAGACAAGATATTCTTCAGGTGAGGTTTCTAATTTTAGAAATAGGGAAATAATTTCTTGTGGGAGATAATATTAGTCCATTTCTCAAATATCAAATAACTCCATTAATTCTTTTGATATTTTTCTAGCAACACTTTCGCTAGATCCCC
>NZ_RJNU01000016.1:0-34009 GCF_003942695.1 Streptococcus mitis | reverse complement strand
AGCTCATACAGGCACATCATCCCCTCCTGGTCCCAGTCCTCTTTCTCCCACAGATGTAAATGGTATTCTTTGCGGCACTTGTTTACAATCCCTTTACTTTCTTCATACAACTCTTTTAGATTCATAGACCTCTCCTTTCTGCATTTAGTTTAACAAAATGCGCGAGCCCCTGAGTCTACTTTCTCTATTCTATACTTCTCGCTACCTCAACTGCATACAAAAAGAGAGGCCTGGCCTCTCTGGGGTTATAATTCTGCAATTTGGTTGAGATTCACTTCTGCAATCGTGTCATTACCAAACATAGAGATAATCATCTTCACTTTGTTGTTATCAATTTCAGTAATTTTACCTGTATAGTCTGCAAAAGCGCCATCAATGATGCGGACAGTCTGGCCAACTTCAACGTCAATATCGAACTCTTGAACCGTTTGTCCCATAGAAACCAGAATATCACGGATTTCTTGTTCCAATAGCGGAGTTGGTTTTGATCTGTTCCCGTGTGACCCGACGAATCCTGTTACGTTAGGTGTGTTTCGAACAACGAACCACGCTTCATCTGTCATGACCATTTCTACAAGGACATAACCTGGAAAGCGATTCTCTTCAATTTCCTTTTTCTTTCCATTTTTCTCAACTTGCACGGTTTGTGTTGGAATCTCAACGCGTAGAATATTATCCAACATGTTATATGTTTGCGCACGTTGCAATAGATTTTCTTTTACCTTATTTTCATAGCCAGAATATGTTTGTAGAACAAACCATCCTTTGTCAAAACTATCCATGATATTTCCTTTCATAATAGAAGAAAGCTAGCAGAAGTTCTCCGCTTTTCTTCTAAAAAATGTTAATAAATCGAATCAAACCTGAAACAATCAACTGGTCAAAAATGTAAATGATCACCACAAAGAAGGCTGTGTATTCCATAATAGAGCGAAAATCTCTCCAGCTTTCTTTGCGAGTTGGCCAAGTTGTTTCTTTAAGAAGTTTAAAAATATCCTTAATAAAACCCATCGTTCTCTCCTATCTCGTCTCTCTATGTGTCGTATATTTTCCACAATGTTTACAAAATTTATTTACTTCTAGTCGTGTTGGCTTGGGGTTCCCACTAATTTTGATTGAGTAATTCCTTGAACCACAAACTGCACAAGCTAGGCTTGCTTTTTTTAGTGCCATAACGCCTCCATCTTATCTATTATAACAAGAAACCTAGGCTTTGACAAGCCTCTTAACGAAAGAGATTGACGAAAGAGTCCCAGATTGTCTGGGCTTTTTCTTTTATCTTTGCATCCGAAATCGCACGTCCCGCTTCGTCTACAAGATTTTGAGCACGACTACGAATATCTTCTAGCGGATCCTTGGACTGGTTCGTCTCATTTTCAATAGCTTGTTTTTTAGTATTTTCTGGCGCAATGCCATTCTGCTTATAGGCATTCTCAACCGTAAAAGTGCTGCCAGGAGTATAAGGCAAGATAGTATTAGCCATACTTCTAAAGACATGGGCTGCTCCATTAGAAGTCGACCCTGCTAGATAATGATTCTCATCTGTTGTTGGGAAGCCGAGCCAGTGGCTGATTACAACATCTGGAGTATAACCAATCACCCACTGGTCACTGGTATATTCAGGGTTGAAAACAGCCTCAGTAGTTCCTGTTTTACCAGCCATAACGTAATCCGCTGGCGACGAACTAATTCCTGTACCATTGGTAAATGTTCCTAGCATCATACTGGTCATTTTATCAGCTACCGACTTATCAATCACTCGTTTTTGGGAGTTTTTATGACTCTTGATGACCTGACCACTGGCATTTTCAATACGAGTGATGAAATGTGCTTCAGG
Organism: Streptococcus mitis; assembly: GCF_003942695.1. Lineage (GTDB taxonomy): Bacteria > Bacillota > Bacilli > Lactobacillales > Streptococcaceae > Streptococcus > Streptococcus mitis_BD. The sequence continues at coordinate 32,172 of NZ_RJNU01000016.1, read as the reverse complement.
CATTAGACCTCCATTAGCAAAGGCTGCATAGGCTTGCGCCATCTGGAGAGGATTCGTCTCCACACCTCCACCAAGAGCAACTCCAAGAACTCGGTCAACTTTATCCATATTCAGGCCAAATCTCTCACCAGCGTCAAAAGCTTTGTCAATCCCCAATTTATTTACAGTCGCAACTGCTGGTAGGTTGAGTGATTCCGCCAAGGCCTGATACATAGGTACTTCTGGAGATGTCTTAATACCCGCATAGTTGTCTACTTGATAACTGTCATACTGCATGGTGTGGTTGTCCAGTTGTTTGTTCAGAGCCCATCCGGCTTCCACAGCTGGAGTATAAACCACTAAAGGTTTGATAGTTGAACCCGGGCTACGCTTAGACTGAGTAGCATAGTTGAAATTACGGAATCCTGATTTGTCATCACCAGCTACGCGACCGACAACTCCACGCACCCCACCTGTTTTAGGCTCTAGAGCAACACTACCTGATTCGGCATGCGTTCCGTCTTCTGCCGTTGGAAATAGGGAAGTGTTTTCGTAAATAACCTGCATGTTTGCTTGATAGTTTTGGTCAAGTTCCGTATAGATTCGATAGCCGTTGTTGACAATCTCTTCTTCTGTGAGATTGTACTTGGAAACTGCTTCGTTGACAACTGCATCAAAATAGGATGGATAACGATAATCAGAAATTTTACCCTCATACTTATCTTGCAGTTGAGAAGCCATATCTACTCCAGCTGCTTCGGTCTCTTGATTTTTATCAATATAGCCCGCTGCAACCATATTTTGCAAAACAGTATCCCTACGATTGGTCGAAGTCTCAACAGAATTTAATGGATTATACAATTCTGGTCCCTTGAGCATCCCTGCTAGAGTGGCCGCCTGATTAAGTGTTAGTTGCGAAGCGGATACACCGAAATATTTCTTACTTGCATCTTCAACACCCCATACTCCATTTCCAAAGTAGGCGTTATTGAGGTACATCGTAAGTATTTGCTCCTTGCTGTATTTTTTTGTCAACTCTAATGCGAGGAAAAACTCCTTGGCCTTCCGTTCAACGGTCTGGTCCTGGGAAAGATAGGCATTTTTCGCCAACTGTTGAGTGATAGTGGATCCCCCTCCAGAACGACCCGCTGTAAGGATAGCTAGAAAGAAACGACCGTAGTTAATCCCATCATTTTTATAAAAGGAACGGTCCTCTGTCGCGACAACAGCATTTTGCAAGTCTTTACTGATATCTGCCAGTTCAACATAGGTTCCCTTTTGACCTGATAGGGCTCCTGCCTCTTTTTCTTCGCGGTCAAAAATCAGAGTTCGCGTTTTCAAGGCATTTTGCAAGTCATTGACATTGGTAGACTTGGCTATTGCAAATAGGTAGGTCCCAACTAGCAAACCAGCACTTAACCCTAAAATGATGACAATCTTTGTCAGATGATAACGACGCCAAAATTTCCGAACTGAACCCACTTGTGACAATTTTTTTCTATCGCTCCGTGAACGACGCATGCTAGTCGAATCAGACTCTGCCGATTCATTCGTTTCTTTTTTAAAGAGAGAAAGGAACTTCTCAAATAATTTATCTAATTTCATGCGTTTATTTTATCATCTTCACCATAGGAACTCAAGAATTTAGCTATTCCCTATCCAAATAGGGCTTTTTTTGTTACAATATCTGTATGCAATTCACATTTACATTACCCGAATCCTTGCCTCAAATGACGGTCAAACAATTCCTAGAGGAACAACTCCTCATCCCTAGAAAAATCCGCCATTTTTTGAGAATCAAGAAGAACATCTTAATTAATCACAAAGAAGTTCACTGGAACGAGATGGTCAAACCAGGGGATGTTTGCCAGTTGACTTTCGACGAGGAAGATTATCCCCAAAAAGAAATCCTTTGGGGCAATCCAGCCCTCATTCAAGAAGTTTATCAAGACCAACATCTCATTATCGTCAACAAACCTGAGGGTATGAAAACCCATGGAAATCAACCTGATGAAATCGCCCTTCTCAACCATGTCTCTGCCTACGTTGGCCAAACCTGCTATGTCGTTCATCGCCTGGATATGGAAACAAGCGGTTTAGTGCTTTTCGCTAAAAATCCTTTTATCCTTCCTATTCTCAATCGTTTATTGGAGAAAAAGGAAATCGCTCGTGAATACTGGGCATTCGTAGAGGGGCAAGTAGGGAGCAAAGAACTTATCTTCCGAGATAAAATTGGTCGTGATCGACACGATCGCAGAAAACGAGTAGTAGATTCTAAAAATGGGCAACAGGCTGAAACGCATATCAGTCGATTAAAGCAATTTCCAAACAAGACTTCTCTGGTTCGTTGCAAACTAAAGACCGGTCGAACGCATCAGATTCGTGTTCACCTCTCTTATCACAAGCATCCTATCCTAGGCGATCCTCTCTATAACTCTAGATCAAAAGCAAGCCGGCTGATGCTCCATGCCTTCCGACTATCCTTTACCCATCCACTCACCTTAGAAAAATTGAGTTTTACCGCCCTCTCGGATACTTTCGAAACAGAATTAAAACAAAATGGATGACACTATCATCCATTTTTATATATAGAAAAAGCAAGACCACGTGGCCTTGCTTTTATCGACTCAAGAATTATTTAGCGATTTTTGCAAAGTATTCAAGAGTACGAACAAGTTGTGCAGTGTATGACATTTCGTTGTCGTACCATGATACAACTTTAACCAATTGTTTACCATCAACATCAAGAACTTTAGTTTGAGTTGCGTCAAACAATGAACCGTAAGACATACCTACGATATCTGAAGATACGATTGGATCTTCTGTGTAACCGTATGATTCGTTAGCTGCTGCTTTCATAGCTGCGTTTACTTCATCAACAGTAACGTTCTTTTCAAGAACTGCTACCAATTCAGTAACTGATCCAGTTGGAGTTGGAACACGTTGTGCAGATCCGTCAAGTTTACCGTTCAATTCTGGGATTACAAGACCGATAGCTTTAGCAGCACCAGTTGAGTTAGGAACGATGTTTGCTGCACCAGCGCGAGCACGGCGAAGGTCACCACCACGGTGTGGTCCGTCAAGGATCATTTGGTCACCAGTGTAAGCGTGGATAGTTGTCATCAATCCTTCTACAACACCGAAGTTGTCTTGAAGAGCTTTAGCCATTGGAGCCAAGCAGTTTGTAGTACATGAAGCACCTGAGATAACTGTTTCAGTACCATCAAGAACGTCGTGGTTAGTGTTGAATACAACTGTTTTAACATCGTTTCCACCAGGAGCAGTGATAACAACTTTTTTAGCTCCGCCAGCGTGCAAGTGTTTTTCAGCCGCTGCTTTCTTAGCAAAGAAACCAGTTGCTTCAAGAACGATTTCTACACCGTCAGTAGCCCAGTCGATTTGTTCTGGATCACGTTCAGCAGAAACACGGATGAATTTACCGTTAACTTCAAATCCACCTTCTTTAACTTCTACAGTACCGTCGAAACGACCTTGAGTTGTGTCGTATTTCAACAAGTGTGCAAGCATAACTGGATCTGTAAGGTCGTTGATGCGAGTAACTTCAACACCTTCTACGTTTTGGATACGGCGGAAAGCAAGACGACCGATACGTCCGAAACCGTTAATACCAACTTTAACTACCATTAGTGATTTCCTCCTTATGAAAATCCTGAAAATTTTATTGTGAAAAGAGTAACTTGAATCACTACAAATCACCTTTCAACATTATTATTATATAACTATTTAAGTAGAATTGCAAGTACGGGCGTTGTTTTTCTCTCTTGCTTTTCTACTTTTCAATCCCCTTCATTCACCTAAGCTTTTATTTCTAGGACCTTCTATCCTATCCGCATAATCTTCTCATAGTTCAACTCTAACTTCAGAAATAGGACTATGAAAAGAGACAGGATAACTCCTGCCTCTAGGCTGATAAACGATTATTTACGACGTCCTGGACGTTCTGCATAACCATAGTAAGCATCTGCCATGATTTCTTCCATGTCAGCTACCATTGGTAAGCGTGGGTTTGCAGGTGAACATTGATCTTCATAAGCAAGCAAGGCGATTTCATGCAAGCTGTCTTTCCAAACTTTTTCATCGATTCCAAAGCCTTTGAAGTTCATTGTGATTCCGACTGCTTCACCAAGATCGTAAACTGCTTTGGCATAAGCTTCAACCGCTTCTTCTGGAGTTGAGTGAGGCAATCCAAGCATTTTCGCGATGTCTTGGAATTTCTCATCAGCTTTCCAGTAGTTGTACTTAGGCCATGTAGTGGTCTTAGATGGACGAGTACCGTTGTAACGGATGACGTATGGAAGCAAGATTGCGTTTGTACGTCCGTGAACAGTATGGTGAACACCACCAATCTTGTGAGCCATTGAGTGGCTCATACCAAGGAAGGCATTAGCAAAGGCCATACCAGCCATTGTAGACGCATTATGCATTTTTTCGCGAGCTTCTGGGTCAGCTGTCTTAACAGATTTTTCCAACCATTCAAAGACAAGCTTGATAGTTTGAAGCGCGATACCGTCTGTGTAGTCGTTAGCAAAGTTTGAAGTGTAGGCTTCAGTAGCGTGAGTCAAGACGTCCATACCTGTATCAGCAGCGATGAAGTCTGGAACGGATTCAACCAAAGCAGGGTCAACAATGGCAATAGTTGGTGTCAATGAGTAGTCAGCCAATGGGTATTTGCGGTTGTTTTTCTTATCAGAGATAACGGCAAATGGTGTCACTTCTGAACCTGTACCTGAAGTTGTTGGAATACCGATGTATTTCGCTTTCTTACCAAGTGATGGGAAGCGGAAGGCACGTTTACGGATGTCCATGAATTTTTGAACCAAGTCACGGAAGTCAATTTCTGGTTGTTCGTAGAAGAGCCACATCACTTTAGCCGCGTCCATTGGAGAACCTCCACCAAGAGCGATGATAGTGTCTGGTTCAAATGCTTTCATCACTTCAGCACCACGTTCTACAGTTGTGATGTCTGGATCTGGTTCAACATCTGAGAAGACTTGGATCGTTACACGGTTGTTACGTGCGTTCAATTGATCAATAACACGTTGAACAAAGCCAAGTTTTTCGATAGATTTGTCTGTAACGATCATAACGCGTTCAATATCTTCACAAGTTTGAAGGTATTGGATAGAATTGCGTTCGAAGTAAATTTTTGAAGGAACTTTAAACCATTGCATATTATTTCTACGTTTCCCTACTTTCTTGATGTTTAGAAGGTTAATAGCGCTCACGTTATCACCAACTGAGTTGCGTCCGTATGAACCACATCCAAGTGTCAATGATGGGATGAAGGCATTGTATACGTCACCGATACCACCGAAAGTAGATGGAGAGTTCCAGATAATACGCATTGCTTTGATTTCTGTACCAAAGCGTTTAGCAAGAGCTTCGTCTTTTGTATGGATGGCCGCTGAGTGACCAAGTCCGTTAAACTCAACCATTTGACGTGCTTTTGTAAGACCGTCTTCTGTATCTTCAGCTTTTAGGACAGCGATAACTGGTGACAATTTTTCACGAGTCAATGGTTCTTTTGGTCCTACTTCTGCACATTCTGCAGCCAAGATGTTTGTTCCTTCTGGAACGCTGAATCCTGCTTGTTCTGCAATCCATGCAGCTGGTTTACCAACGATGTTTGCATTTAGTTTAGCGCCTGCACAGTTTTTGCTGTTTGCTTTCACGCCAAAACAGAATTCTTCAAGAAGTGCTTTTTCTTTTTTGTTTACAAAGTAAGTGTGGTATGATTTGAATTCTTCTACAAATTCGTCATAGACTTCTTTATCAATGATAACCGCTTGCTCTGATGCACAGACCATACCATTGTCAAATGATTTAGACATGACGATATCATGAGCAGCTTGACGGAGGTCAGCAGATTTTTCTACATAAGCAGGAACGTTTCCGGCACCTACCCCAAGAGCTGGTTTCCCACATGAGTAAGCCGCCTTAACCATAGCATTACCACCAGTCGCAAGGATAGTTGCAACACCTTCGTGGTTCATAAGCGCTCCAGTTGCTTCCATAGATGGTTCTGTAATCCATTGAACACAGTTTTCAGGTGCTCCAGCCGCGATAGCTGCATCACGAACGATTTGTGCTGCGTGAGCAGAAGATTCTTGAGCTGATGGGTGGAAAGCAAACACGATTGGATTACGTGTTTTCAAAGCAATCAATGATTTGAAAATAGCTGTTGATGTTGGGTTCGTTGTTGGAGTGACACCACACACTACACCGACAGGTTCTGCAATTTTAGTCAAGCCTGTAACTGGATCATCTTCGATAACTCCAACAGTTTTAACACCACGCATATTATTCACAACGTGCTCACAGGCAAAAAGGTTTTTTGTTGCCTTATCTTCAAATACCCCACGACCAGTTTCTTCAACCGCATGTTGTGCAAGGATACCATGTGCATCAAGAGCTGCAACCGAAGCTTTTGCCACGATATAGTCAACTTGCTCTTGGTTCAACTTGCGCATTTCATCAAGCGCAACCAAGGCTTTTTTCACTAACCCGTCGACATGCTTTTCAGCAGCGAGTTGTTTTTCCTCAGGTGTTAACGTTTTTTTATCAGCCATATTGTCCTCCATAGACTTCAAGGATTTAATCCTTTGTTAATTTTTTCACAAGTTTATTATAACTCTTTTTCAAGACTTTGTAAACCGTTTCATAAGCATTTCACAAAGAAATTTTATGATATTGTGAATTTTTTCTCAATACGGCTACGCAATAGAGTTTTGCTTGGATGATTGTGAAATTGTGATAAAAATTTTTTATTTCACAAAGTTTTTTATCGTTGATAATCAGACATCGACTCCACTTCTAGAAAGCGTTTTCTTTTTCGTTTTTAACAATAGCCCCCTGATTAGGAGGCTATTATTTTTGTTGAAAGACACCTTGTTTAAAGCTGCCTTCATAGACAACTTCTTGCTCTGTGGTCAACTTCCCTTGACCTTCAGCCTGGCCATTTACAAAATCACCTTCATATTTCCAGCCAGATTTGGACTGGAAGGTTCCTTTACCATTGAAGGCCCCATTGTTGAACTCACCTGTGTATTGATCACCATTTTCAAAGGTCAGGGTTCCTTGACCATTCATCTTTCCTCTTACCACGGTTCCATCATAAACAAGTGCACCATTATCAAGTGTCAGAACACCCTGTTTAGGTGTGTTTAGTAGAAAAACCGAGATGGCACAGATAGCGATTAGAAGGACTGTTGTAATCTCTACACGTGGGCGAGTTAGATATACTCGATATTTTTCGAAGATTTCTTTAAACTTTTCCATTGTCACTCTCATTTTCTAAACGGTCTAACCAGCTTTGGCATCCATTTGTGATACGCGCATAGGTTTCCTCAAAATCTCCTGTATACCAAGGATCTGGAACACTTTCAGATGCAAAAGAGTAGATTTTGTGCTGTAGTTCCTGAGGACACATTTGACGCAGATCTGAAACGTTTGAGGCATCCATACCGATAATGTAATCAAACGACTCAAAGTCTTCTCTGCCAATCTGAAGCGATGTTTTGTCTTTATCATACGGGATCTGATACTGCTGGAAAATCCCTTGCGTTCCCTTATGAATCGGATTGCCATGTTCCCATGATGATGTTGCACGACTCTCAACTTGATAATCACTCGTTATGGATTTCATCACAAACTCTGCCATGGGGCTGCGGCAAATATTTCCTAGGCAAACAAATACTATTTTTTTCATCCCTTTTCCTCTCATCTCATAGAAAAACGGGAGTGATAGATCCCGTTTTATTCTTCAATTGCTCCGCTTTCGTCGATAACTGCTCCTTCTGGTGTCACAGCCTCTTTGAGTGGCAACACTGTCTTGATTGCAGTCAATTCGAAAGTCAAATAAACGCCATCTACATCCAGTACGATTGTTTTCTTCTCAGTATCTACTTCATCCACTGTTCCGTAAAGTCCGCCGATTGTAATGACTTCATAGCCTTTTTGAAGCTTGTTCAAGCTTTCCATACGCTTTTGCGCTTGTTTCTTTTGAGAACGTTGCATAAAGAACATCAAGGCCATCATCCCTACAAGCATGATTAAGAAAGTAATATTTGGATCCATTGTTTTCTCCTTTGTATTTTACATAGAACTACTATATCAAATTTCAGCTACTTTTACAAGGTTGTGCCTTGTTTTATGGCAATAAAAAAATCAGAGTTTCCACTCTGATTTTTCTGCGATTATTTCAAGTTTTGAACGACTTTTACAAGATTTTCGACAGTAAAGCCATATTCTGCCAATACTTTTGGTGCTGGGGCAGATGCTCCGAAGGTATCAATACCGAGAACTGCACCATCAAGACCAACATATTTGTACCAGTTTTGAGTTGCTCCCATTTCGACGGCAACACGGCGACGAACTGCATTTGGAAGGATTTCTTCCTTGTATGCTGCGCCTTGTTTATCAAAGACATCTGTCGATGGCATGCTGACTACACGGACTTTTGCGCCTTGGCTAGCTAATTCTTTGGCAGCTGCGACAGCGAGATTGACCTCAGAACCTGTTGCAATCAAGATGGTATCAAAGTCAGCTGCATTTTCATAGACAACATAGGCACCTTTTGCAACCTTGCCAAAGTCTGTCCCTTCTTCAACAGTCAAGTTTTGACGTGTCAAGACAAGGGCAGTCGGTGTTTTCTCACTTGTCACTGCAAGGTACCAAGCTGCTTGAGTTTCACGCGCATCTGCTGGACGGAAAACATTCAGATTTGGCATCGCACGAAGACCTGCTAAGTGTTCAACTGGTTCGTGAGTTGGACCATCTTCACCAACCGCAATAGAGTCATGGGTGAAGACATAGGTCACAGGAAGACCCTGTAAAGCTGATAAACGAACGGCAGCCTTGAGATAGTCAGAAAATACGAAGAAAGTCCCGCCGTAAACACGAAGTCCACCATGAAGGGCCATCCCGTTCAAGATCGTTCCCATTGCAAATTCACGAACACCAAACTGAATGTTTCGATTCAAGCGATTGGCATCGTCTTGAAGTCCATCTGTTTTGATGTAAGTCATGTTTGAGTGAGCTAGGTCAGCTGATCCACCTAGGAAAGTTGGCAACTTAGCTGCCACAACGTTCAAAGCATCTTGGCTCGAATTACGAGTTGCTTGAGAGAAGCCATTTTCTAAGGCTGGGAAGTCTGCTGGAGTCACTTCAACTGGATCACGTCCGTCAATGATGGCTTCTACTTCTGCTGCAAGTTCTGGATAAGCTTCTTTATAATCAGCAACTAGTTTTGTCCAAGCTTGATAAGCTGATGCACCACGGTCTGCAACATTTTCTTTAAAATCAGCATAAACTTCAGCTGGAATTTCAAATGGTTCATAGTCCCAACCGAGCGCTTGGCGAGTAGCCGCAGTTTCATCTGCTCCAAGAGGAGCACCGTGTACAGCATTAGTTCCTTGTTTGTTTGGAGAACCGTATCCAATAACAGTCTTCACTTCAATCAAAGATGGTTTTCCTGAAGCTTTGGCTGCTTCGATAGCAGCATGGATTGCTTCCAAGTCTGTTCCATCTTCAACCAAGGCTGTATGCCAACCGTAGGCGTTGTAACGGTCACGAACACTTTCAGTGAAAGAATCCTTTGTCTCACCATCCAAGTTGATGTCATTTGAATCATAAAGAACCACCAACTTGTCAAGTTTTTGCAAACCTGCGTATGAAGCCGCCTCACTTGAGACACCTTCCATCAAGTCTCCGTCGCCACAGATCACATAAGTATAGTGGTCAAAGATATTATAGCCTTCGCGGTTATATTTGGCTGCAAGGAAACGTTCTGCTTGGGCAAAACCAGTGGCAGTCGAAATCCCTTGCCCTAGAGGACCAGTTGTCGCATCAACCCCTGCTGTATGCCCAAATTCTGGGTGACCTGGTGTTTTTGAACCCCATTGACGGAAGTTCTTGACTTCATCCATGCTAACATCTTCAAAACCAGAAAGGTGAAGAAGGGCATAAAGAAGCATAGAGCCGTGACCTGCTGAAAGAATAAAGCGGTCGCGGTTGATCCAGTTTGGTTGAGCAGGATTGATACGAAGTTGCTTTGTAAAGAGGCTATAGGCCATTGGAGCCGCTCCCATAACCACCCCTGGGTGACCTGAGTTTGCTTTGTTGATGGCGTCAATACCTAGAAAACGAATTGCATTAACAGATAGATTTGACATAGAATTTCCTTTCTCTTTGAGACGATTAGTAGTTCACACATTCTATTTTACTATTATATGAAAAAATGCATAGAATAGCAATAAAACAATTTGCGTTCATCTAACACATTTGATTTTCTATCCCCTCGTCACCTCATAGTAAGGAAGTAGGCGAGAATAAGCATCTTCTAACTTTTCTAAAATTGCTTCTAATGGCTGATCTTCTAAGAAAGAAATATCTGACTTGACCAAAACTTTACGAATTTCCTGACATTGCACCTTCTCGCGTAAGAGCAGACGATCTTCTTCTGTGGCTTCTACCTTTTGACTCTGGTCGTCGGTATATACTAGATAATACATTCCTTCTACCGGTGAAATATCTAAAACCTTGGCTTGTTTGCCCAGAGTCTGCTCATCTTTCTTGCGCTCGATGAAACTGACTTCTAAGGAAATACCCGAGTCTGAGGGATTTCCATACAAACGCAGCGCCAACATGGGTTCTGTCACCTCCCCCTCTCTTTGTAGATAGACCCAGAAATGCGGTCGCAAGCGTTGCGCTTGATTCATCCACTGACTAGTCTGTTGCAGTTGCCATTCTGAATGCTTTTCTTGGAAGGCCTTGGCTAAGTTCGTAAAAGCCTTGCGAGCCTCCTGCCCTTTGTGGCGCAATTCCAGCATCTTCTCTCGCTCATCTCCAGCCTTATCTGGATGACGATATTGGATACCTGCATAAGATAGATAGTTCTTGATTGCTTCCATCATCTGTTTCTTCTCCCTTTTCTAACAAAAAATCAGGACAAGCCTGATTTTGTTTATTCTGTATCTACAACTACATAGCGATTTGGCTCATCGCCCTCAGAATAGCTGGTCACTCCATCCATGCGTGAAATAATGCGATGGATAATCTTGCGTTCGCTATTCGACATTGGATCTGTTTGCTGGCTACGACCCTCCTCCAAAACGCGATTCGCCAATTTTTGAGCGTAGGTTTGCAACACTTCTGCACGATGCTCCACATAGTCATTGACGTTGATCGTGATGTAGAAAGTTCTTGAATAGCGATTGTAGAGGTAGTTTTGCGCCAAAAGCTGAAGTGCTTTCAATACTTTCCCATGATAGCCGATAATACGACCAGGCTCATTGGTATCGATTTGAAGATTAATCGTACGACGATTGTAGTCGCTTGAAATCGTCCCTTCAACATCCATATCGTCCACAATGGTTTGAACATAGTTAGCCACTTGAGTTGCTACTTGTTCGATGTCATAACTCGGCTCCACCTTCAAACCTAGATCTTCCAAAGACTGGCTTTCTACCGATTCTGACATAGATACAAATTCTTCACACTCTGCTGGGTCTTCCACTCCAGCATCTCCTGTCTGCAATTCATTTAAAATCGCGATGTGACCTGTTTCTTCTAAGATCGTGCTAGCATGTTTCTCATTTTTCAAGATTTCAGCCTTGATTTCATCAGAAACACCCTGACCTTCCTCTTCTATTTTTTTGATCGCCTCAACAACATGACCAAGATCAACTGTCGCCTCTGTTACTGTCTTAACAGGTTCGTTTTGTTCATTGATCTCTTTCGGAACACCTTTTACAGCTTGTTGATTGGCCTTAATCACAGTCGTCTCACTAATCGCCTCAATATCAACTTGAGCTGGTTTTTTCCCAAATAAGCCTAAAAAACCTTTCTTCTCTTTGGACACGACCTTGATGTGAGTCTTCATTCTCGGAATACCTAACTCTTTCAATCCTTTCTGGATTGCTTCTTCAACAGTTGAACCTGTAAATAATACCATTATCAGATTCCTCCTTATTATTTCGTTTTCTGAGCCTTTTTCTTGGCTTTTCTTTTTCTATTTTCCAAATCTTTTTTAGCTTGTACTTCCGCCTCACGCGCTGCAATAATCTTAAAAGGATTATTTAAGAAGTAGGTTTGCAAAACTTGATAAGCATTGGATACTGCCCAGTACAAGGCTACGCCACTAGGTGAAGAGATGGCAAAGATAAAGATCAGTACAGGCATCCCGTACATCATCCCTGTCATAGCTCCACTTCTTTCAGGTAAAGCCTTATTCGATAACCAACTGCTTAAGAAGGTAAAGACTGCTGCCAAAATCGGAAGGATAAAGCTTGTGTCTACTCCCCCAAGGTTCACCCACAAAAAATGCCCTGTTTTCAAAAAGTCTACTCGAGTCAAGGCTTGGAAGAGAGCCAAGAGAACCGGCATTTGAATCAAAATCGGCCAGAGAGAAGAAGAGTGTTTGACCCCTAATTCTTTATAGACCTTCCGCATCTCCTGATCCAGCTTGGTTCTACTTTCCATATCACGACCTGGATATTGTTCTTGCAGAGCCTTGATGCGTGGTTGAGCCTCTTGCATTTTTCTAGAGGCCACCATCTGAGTCTGAAAGACCGGCAATAGAATCGTACGAATCAGGATCGTAAAGAGGATAATCCCCACTCCGATACTAACGTCAAAGGACAAGAAGCGGATGATTTCAGCAAAAAAATAGACAAATTTACTCCATATATCTGTAGAATCTGCTGCAACATCGCTTGTCCCACAGGCTGTCATGAAAAATAAGGACAAGCCCAGCAAACTAGTCAACTGTAGTTTCTTTTTCACTCCTAATTCCTTCCCGGTAAATCTTTGATAACTTTAATACGTGGAGTAGATTTTTCTCCATTTCTGCATAATCCAAGCCTTCAACCCCTTTTCGAGCAATTACGACAAAATCAACGTTATCAGCTAACTGCTCCCTTACACTTAGCAAAATGTGTCGAATCCGTCTTTTAATTTGATTTCTAGTGACTGCATTCCCTAATTTCTTACTGACGGACAGCCCTACTCGAAAATGACTTTTCTGATTTTCCAATTGGTAGACAACAAATTTACGATTAGCAAAACTTGTTCCATCCGTGAAAATAGCCTTAAAATCTTTCTCTCTTTTTACACGAAAGCTTTTCTTCAAAACTCAACTCCATCTATTAAATTACTACTATTATAACAATTTCCCTCAATAAAAGCTAGACAAATACCGTCAATTATAGACATAAAGGCCTTTTTCTACATTCTTATTCCAAAGATTATGGACTATTTTAGACATTTTTAGACATTTCTTGGTTACTTTTTGGTTAGCTTTTACAAGTCCAATTTATCCAATTTTTCAGTTATATTAAACTTCATCTGCTCCGTAACATGAGTATAAACTCCCAAAGTCATTTTCTCGTTCGTATGACCTACTCGTTCCATAATCGCCTTGATTGGAACTTCCAATTCTGCAAGTAAACTAATATGTGAATGCCTAAAAACATGAGTAGTCAATACAAAATCCTCTTCTTTTTGAATTCCACTTCTTTTAAAACTTCTCTTCAAAAAATCATTAAAAGAAAAAATCATAAAAGGATTCCCATTTTTCGTAAATATAAATCGCCCTTCTTTTTCAATGAAAAGATATTCTTCTATGATCTCTAACACTCTATCGCTAATACCAATGACTCTATAAGAAGCTAAACTTTTTGGACTATCTAGGAATATTTCTGCTTTACTTCCGCTCGTATGCAATGTATGCTTAACTTCTAGTGTTTTATTTCCAAAATCAATATCCTCAAGAGTCAAAGCCAAAACTTCTCCAAAACGTAATCCAGTCAAATACATAAATTCAACAATCAAACGTACTCGTTGATTCTTTTCTTCTTTTTCTAAAAAATTAAGATACTGAACTACTTCTGCTCTAGTAAGATACTTATTCTGTTTCTTCCTGACTTTTTTTAAATTCTTCTTCCTTTTTGGCAAAACAACATTATCAATAGGATTCTCACTTATATAACCAACATTTAAGCAATACTTAAAAAACAAGTTTAATAAAACTTTCTTATTTTTCCTATGTTCTGCAGAGCATGGCAATTCTAACAATATATTCTGAACTATTCGACTTGTCACATTCATCAGTAAATAATCTTCCAATTTCCTGATCTCACCAATAATAGTGTATTTCTGAGACTTAAAAGTACTCCTCTTCAGCTCAGATTTTCGAATTTTTAAATATTCTTCATAGGCTTCCTTAACTGTTATTTTCCTTACTTCTGTTTTCTCTTTTTCTATGTTCTCCCTCTTTTTTTCTATTTTCTCATCCAGCAAGATTCTTGCCTGTTTCTGAGCTTGCCTTGTCTTAGAAGTTAAAGTTATAGAAACTTGTTTCCACTTATTCTCTTCTAAATCAAAATATTTTTCATAATATCTATATTTTCCATTCTCCAATTCTCTAAAAAACATTTTATACTCCTTTTAAAAATGAGTATATCTCTAGTCAATAACTATAGTATATCATTTTTTCCCAATCAAATATATCTAACTCTCTCTCTATGCAGAAGAAATAGATAAAATCCTCTCACATTAATCAATACTTTTTGTCCTGTCCTAAAAGATATATCTTTAAATTCTTTCGTCTTTTGACTTTCGTCTAATCTCCTTTCAATTGTTTTAATACTAATCGAAGGGAAATAATTTGCTTTTAAATCCTTCTTTGATACACAAATATCAGGATAATTATTATATGATTTTTCCATTTTTATTCTCCTATTTCCGAACAAATTTTGAATACCTGGTTGAACCTTTTGACCTAAAATACGAATTTTATATCCTATCCTGGTTTCTTTATGTTCACTTTTTTCTCCATAAAACGACAAAAAACAGCAAGCCATTCCTGACTTGCCATTCTTTTTATGTTAGTTACTCAATTCCGACAATTCACTTTCAACACGTTTCAAAACTACTTGTACTTCTTCTGTACTTCGATAACCCTCAAGTGAAGCTAACTGCCCTTCTATCCTTCCTAAAATACGTAACACTTTATCTAGTTCATTATTTTGCTTAGGCTTAGATATTTCTTGATTCGCTACTGTCAATCTTGTTACTTCATCATGCAATCTTGAATTCTGCAACACAACTTCTTTCATAAAATCCATTGTTTCCAAGATTTCTTTAGCCCTTGTACTGTTTTTATACAGATTTTCCCTAGCCATTTTTTCATATTTCATTTCATCAGAAATATATTCTGTATCTTTTTTGATAGAAGCATGCTCTTTAGACAAAGCATCATGTTCTTTAGATAAGTTCCTATGCTCACTAGATAAACTATCATGTTCCATTTCACGTTCTTTTGACAATGCCTTCATTTCAGCTTTAAGACCACTATTATCTCGTGCTAACTTAATCGCAATACCTACTAACGAAGCTATCGTTGTCAAAACTCCACCAAATGTAACCCAATCCATAAATGAATACCCCTCAATCATTTTTTCTCCTTTCTATCTTATCATATTTTCAATTATGTTATAACTGTTCTAATAATTTTTCTATATCAGGAAAATAAGTATAGGCTTCTCCCCTCGTAAAATCAAATGAACATTCTTCTATAACTGACACACTAGCATAATGTCTTTTTGGTAATTTTTGGTTGGCATGACAACCCTCATAATGATAAACAACACGAACATACTGATTATTCCTTCTAACCTCAACTAACATAGTTTCAATCCCATAACCAGTATCACGACTAGCTGTAAATTCCAAACACTTTTGATTCTCTCCCAATCTCTGAGCTAATCTTACAGCATACATTTTCAACAATTCTACTTGATCCATTTTCTACTCCTTAAAACAGCAAAAAAAAGGTAAGGTTACCCCTACCTTAATTATTTAGTAAACTTACTTTCATACTATCTCCCTTAATTCAATTTACGTCTACCCCAAATTGTCGCAACCAAACCTACAAATCCCCAAATTGTCGCAAAGATTGTACTTGCTGTCCCAGTATTCGGAAGAACTTTTAACTGCCCTTCTTTGTCTTTCAAAGCGATTGTACCGTCCTTTTGTTTCACAGCGCCAATTTCATAAGGTTCTTTTTCTTGATAATCACCTTCTTCTGTTTCTACTACTACTTTACCTTGATTCGTAGATACAACTGTATGACCTGTATTTGTTTCAATAGGTTGCTCTTTGATTTCTTCTTTGGTAACATTCAATGGTTTAGGTTCGTCTGTTTCCTTTACACCAACATTTTCTTCTGCCTTCTGTTTCGCTTCCTTAACTTCAGGAGTATCTTCTACAGTAGGCTTCTTATCTTCTTTTGGCGTTTCTTCTTTCGGTTTTTCTGCCTTAGGTTTTTCTGATGGAGTTGTAGGCTCTACAACAACTCCTGTATTATCCTTTTCCTGCTCTTTCTCGGAATTTTTTCCAAGATTTTCAGAAGGCTTATCTTCTTTTGGCTTTTCTTCCTTAGGTTTTTCTGACGGAGTTGTAGGCTCTACAACAACCCCTGTATTATCTTTATCTTGTGTTTTATCAACACTTCCACCTAAATCCAAATTTTCTGTTACTTTTGGCGCTGGTTTCTCAACAGATGATTCTATTGGTTTTTCAGAAACCACTAACCCTGCATTATCTGATGAAATTGGAGCATTTCCACCCAAACTAATTTCATCAGCATATACTCCACTAGTAACTGCGCTCAATACAGCTACAGACAACAATGTTACAAATTTCTTATTCATTTCTTTTTCCTCTTTTTCTTTATTTTCCAATAACATAATAAAAATTTTTCGCTTCTTCAGCACTAAATACACGATAATCTGTGATTCCAGTACCTTGTCCACTTTGAACAAAATTACATTCTGAAATCAAGATTGAACCATCATCTTTCACATCTTCCACAAATGCGACATGACCATAAAGACGGTGACCACCAGCTTGCGTTCCTTGAAAACTAACTGCTGAATGCTTCGTAGGTGTATTCGTTACTTCATAACCTGACTTATGCGCCCAATCTTGCCCATTTCCCATATATGGATCAAACTGTATTCCAAATTCTTTGGCACGATTGAAAACATACCACGTACATTCTCCATAAGGATAAGATTGAGTGATATAGCCTTCTTTAGTAATTTCCTTATCAATCGAATAGCCACTAGGTATCTCCATAGCTACTTGACCAGCAGGAATATCTAAACTACCAGCTATTGCATTTCCACTTGATCCATCAGATTCAATCGTTCCCTTAAAGACTTCATACCATTTCTTACTGTCCTTTTCCAGCTTCTCTAGTTTAGTCTGACCGTCTGAAAGCAATACACCTTCATAATGCTCAGACCAATACTTAGCACTTTCAAAAGGATCAGTCGCCTTCTGCATATAGTCCTTGACTTTCTTATAGCCATGATTCAATTCATAGGACATCAATTCTAGTTCCACCGTACTATCTAAAGTACGTGAACTTGCATTCGCCCATCTATCACCATTGATAGTGTTTCCGTCCCAGCCTGACCATTGAAAATATCCAGCAACTCCACCTGACGGATTCGTTAGCTTTGGATCAAAGTCACTTTCTCTTTCAGCAACAGCAAGAGAACCACTAGAACCCTCTAAAGTGAATTTCTCTTTAGAAAGTTGCCAGTTTAAAATCTTAATCACATCTTCTGCACGTTCGACAGATATATTAGCTTTTTGAGCCACTTCTTGCGCTGTTAGTCTTGTTCTCTTTCCAGTCGTACTACCTGACGAACCACCAGCAGAAACAATCCCAATAACACTTGCAATC
Organism: Streptococcus mitis; assembly: GCF_003942695.1. Lineage (GTDB taxonomy): Bacteria > Bacillota > Bacilli > Lactobacillales > Streptococcaceae > Streptococcus > Streptococcus mitis_BD. The sequence continues at coordinate 14,417 of NZ_RJNU01000016.1, read as the reverse complement.
ACTAAGATGATCACTAGGAGAATAGGTAAAAGACTTCCAATCAGTAAGCCTAATTGTTTAGCTATTTTTTTACCCATTAAATATCAACCCTTCTTCTTTTTGCTTTCAACCTCTTTTCTTTCTTACCTCTATATTGTTTAGAACCCTTCATATCATCTCTAGCACTCTTAACATCTGATTTTCTTCTACCAACTGCCCTCGGATTGGTAGTCTTTGTAGTCTGCATTTTCTGTTTTGCAGAGCGTTGCTGTTCTTCTTTAAAACGTTGTTCTCGTTTTCTTGCTCGTTCTTCTTTCAAACGCCGAACTGCTTCACGAGAAGCGTTTTTCTGACTACCATATTTCACTGCTTGATTATCTCTATCTCTTTTCTTCTTATCTAAAACTTTCCTATCAGCACTATCTTCTCTAAAGGCATTGGCTCGTACTCCATAGAGTTTAGATAAAGCCTTATTCCCTTTTTCTTTGAAAGCATTGACTGAACTATTCTTACGTTCTCTAATCGAATCCATTCGATTTTTAACCGCTTCTCCTTTTTCAGCAACCTTATCTACCAACGGACTTTCTTTTCGTAAAGTTTTGAGGTTTTCACTCAACTTATCTTTACCCAACTTCAAGCCACCTTTAGCAAACTGACCACCAACTTTCAAACCGTCTTTACCTGATTTCAAACCAAGTTTTCCAGTACCAGCAATTCTTTCTTTCAAGTTTTTGACTGCTTGAGAATTGCTGATTTCTCTACCAATCTTACCAACAGGACTATTCGTAACTCTTGAAAATGCTGTTAGAAGTGAGTGTCTATATTTCCACATCAAAAACAATAACAATGCTTTTAAAAATACCGTCACCAACAAATCTCCACCAACAGCAGTAGAAACAAAACTAGTCAATGTATTATAAAAGAAAGAAAATAATGTAGTTGCTAAAAGCATGATAGATGATAAAGCAAGCATTGAAATAGCTTTTTTATTAAAACCTATCAGCAAGTGTTCCATCTTAGGAAACAGACTTAACAGAAGTATAAATGGCAACAATACAATCAATAAAATAAATACAATTAAGAAGAAGAAACGTGACAATCCAAGCAATAGATAAATCGTTCCCATCACTGTAATATCGACATCAGAAGCGAAGGCATACATGAATTTCAAGCCCCACTCATTCTTCAACATTTTATTTTCAGGATCTTTATCTTTTGCAATATCCTTGATTTTCTTCTCACCAACTAAATGATCTCCGTCACCTTGCTTATAGCCAGCTAAATCTTCAAATTCTTTTTCAGAAAGTACAAACTCCCCTTTATCATTCACAGGAGAGTTCATATACTTATAACCCTTCAACAAGGTTTCTGAAAAGTATGTTTCTACTCCATCTTTACTTTCGCCAGTTAAAGTTTTCGTAATTTCACCATTCAGAGTTATTGTAGTTGTTCTGAAAGCATCATATACATGAGTCAACAGATACTTATTTTGACCATTAACAGGAAATTGAATAAAGTAAACTCCAATACAAGTATAAATCAACAACATTTTTATCAATGTTTTGAAGAAACTTCCTTTTCCAGTCGCAAATATATATAATAGATAGACTGCCATACTAGCACCAACCATATAGATTATTTCTTGACTAAACAAGGAAGAAAATACCTTACTAGAGTTCTTTACAGCTTCATTCAATAATGAAGAAACATCACTCATTGATTCAACAGCGCTATACAATTCTGCAATCACATAGAAAACCAGTTTTCCAACCCAAAACACAGCCTGAACTAGCGAATTAAAAAAGTAGTTGACATTGGTATCAAATCCAAAAAACTTTTTGTCAAAGTATGCTTTACTTGTGAGATCAGACATTTTAGACTTATAGTTTTTATAAGTCAATTTGCCCTTTTCTTCTTCTGCTTTCTTCAATGCTTCCTTTGCTTCCAAGGACTTCTTAGCACTTTCTAACAATTCCTTTGCATTTTCAGATGAATCACGAATAACAGGCTTTTTGGTACTTTTATCAAATTCAATAATATTGAAATTATTGCTAGGCAAATATGGATAACCAATTTTTGGATCTAAATCTACAGCTTTTACAAGAGAAGGAAAGAGGAAAATAGGTAAAAGCAACACTAGTAAAATATTTTTTTTCATATTTCCCCCTTTAAACTGCAACCAATTCTGTTTCTACTGTTTCAAACAACTCCATCAATTCAGGATATATTGTACCATCTACTGTAATTCGTTCCTTACGACCAAAAGTATCATAATAGATACATTGCCCCATTGTTTGATTTTCAAGCCAAGCACGTGACAAATCATCATCTTCTACTCGTAGGTGTTCCAAGATAGCCCCTGTTTCAGAGTTTTCAGGAAAAGCAAATACCGTACCAAAACCAGTTCCATCTTCACTTGTTTTCAAGTCTTTTACAGACTGAGTAACCAGCACTAGGAAATTATTGAATGATCGTCCAGTACGCTTAATGCGATTCACTACTTGTCGTCCAGCAGGAGTTGACATAATCTGCCATGCTTCATCAAGGAATAACATTGTTTCCTTATCTTTTTCACGTTCACCAAAAATCGCACAGAAGTAGGTCAAAGAATACATAACTGTCAGACTACGTAATTGTGTTTCAGTCATTTCATCTTTATCAGTTCCTTTTGGCATATCCAAACCTGTAATTTCAACGATTGTAATTTTATTATCAACCTTCAGAACATTTTGACTACCATCAGAAAAACAAAGTGACAACAAAGAATTTCTTGAAATCCGTTTAAGGAAATATCCAGCAGTCTCAACTTCTTCTTTTGAATTTTTCTCCAATTCATCAAAGACTTGTAACATACCGACTTTCTCACCAGCTTTTCTACGTTCAAGCACTTTATCAATCGAATCTAGCAGATAAGGTTGAACCTTGATATAGGTATCTTTATCCAATACAGAACCAACAAGTACAGTCGCTAACTCAGTCAATTCTGCTTCATCTTGTAAGAATGAGAATGGATCAAGTACACCTTGATTCTTCTTATCTTTCATATCCAAAGTAACAAAGTTGATCGACTTAATATAGTCCTGCAATTCCTCAAATTTACCTTCTGCTTCTAATTTTGAAAGCACAGCTTGATATTGTCTTTTCATTTCTGCTTTTGGATCAATATACAAAACTTTTGTTTTCAATAATGAATGATAAGTAAATAGTAATTTAGTCAAGAATGACTTCCCATTCCCTGTAGAACCAGTTATAGCTGTATGTGGATTGCTTGTTTCTTTCCCCTTTATACCAACCTTATTAGCTTGTAACAAGTTTGAAAACACAATATTGGTACTTGAATCAAGAGCCTTTTGAAAATCACCATACCATGAGGAAATCTCGTTATCCACTCGACCAATAGGAAAACCAATTTCTGTTCCAACCTTTTTCGTCGTAAACATCAGATTCTCACACAATCCACGCAGGCTTCCATATTGAAGAAAAGATTCCCTTCCATTATCAAGAATTTCTGTCAACCTACTCTTATAGAATAGATAGATTCGATCTGCAACAGCCTTGACAACTTCTACTTCCAACTCTTTTAAACGTGCAAACAGAATATCAAATTTGAGATTCAGTTCTTCTAAACTGTCTGCTGTAATCGTCAAGGTATGAAGATAGGTAATCATCAATTCTTTGTTATCATGTTTCTCCTGAAAATCTTCTAGCAACTGATGGCTTTCCAAGACTTCAATCTTTTGAACATCATCATTTTCTGCTGTTTCCTCTACCGTATTTCCAAGATTCTTACGCTTGTTTCTTGCCCTTGAAAATAAAGAGAAGAAACCTTTTTGAGTAGAAAATCGAATCTTATACACACTATCTACAGGAAATTCAAGATTTTGAAGTTCTTCTTGCAGATGAAGATAAGACACATTTTTAGGATAAGAAACAACAGGTATTGTCGCCACATAGCTTGTTTCCTGACCATTGGTCAACTTCAAAGCGTTTCCGTCCACTACCTCAATAATCGTTTCATCTACATTCTCAATAGAATTTTCAAGTGCAATCAACTCACTTTCTTTATCATAGTATTGACCACCAAGAAAATGAAGCCGATTCAGCAATTCTAAGTCTGCTTTCGCAACTTCCTTCACATTCAAAATATGAAGTTTAGTCTGAACCATATCTTTCTGATTCTGCCATGTTTTCCACCAATCAATTTTTGGTAATTCTTCAAGACCAGCCATCTTCAACACATTTTTACGATAGGTTGCAATCGTCTGCTCAATCGTTAGCTTAAAGTCAGAAGTCACATTAACTGACTTCAAAGGAACTACAATATAATGCTTATACTCAAAAAGATAGCTTACTTCTTCTTCCAAACGTGACTTCATTGTCGAAATCACATAGTTTCCTAAAGGGCTTGTCCCTTGACCTTGTTCAATATCTTGCGACAATAAAGAAATCTTCTTAGCTAGTTCCAAATCAATATGTAAGCTATGAATACTTACATCATTGTACTCATGCAGACTAGCCAAACAATTATAAACTAAATCTTTGCTTGTCTCTTTCTTATTATCTTCAATCGTATTGACAATTTGTGATTCAACTTCAAATACGGACAAAACCGTTCCATCTTTCAGCAGAATCAAACCATCAGCGATTGACCAAATATTATTCGTTAATTCCACGCTTAATCATTCTCACTTTCTCATGTTTAATACCTTTACAAATATATATTTCCTTTCTTTGACTATCGTATTCCTTCCAAAAAATCAAATATTCATAAATGAATCGAAATAGAGTTTTGCCATCTAACTTATAATCAGCTAACAGATTCCCAAATCGCCAACCAGCAAATAAAGAACCCATAAATCGCCAACCCCAATCCAAGGAAGGAATAAAGCCTAGCAAAAACCACACAATGACTAAAATCACTAGGCAATAGACAATCGCTGACATCTTAACAGCAAAAGGCAAACTGTAATCATCATTCAATTTATGAACCCATACAGGCTGTCTAAATGCTGTCGTATAGACATATAACTTTTTGTCTTTTCTTTCCATCTAATCTCCTTAGTTAAAGAGCGTTGATAAATACTTCCAAATTGGTGCTGTAGCTTTCAAAACTGTTTCAGGACTTTCCATGAAGTAGTACAGGAATCCACCAACCAAACCAATCACAATCAACTTACCAATTTTTTGATCCTTCCATGCTTCCAAACCTTTTGTAATCGCAAAGTAAGCCAAAACAGGTAAACCAAGTTTTTGTACTAAAAATTGAAATAATGCCATTTATATTATTCTCCTTCATCATCTTTCTTGTTATAATCTAATGGAATTGTATGATCCATTTTCTCTACGAAAAAGCTATCTTTATCTTCTCGTAATTCAAAGCTAAAGTTCTCACTATGAGTTGTACCAGCAACTTCAAAGGTTACTTGCGCATAAGCAAGAATCTTACCATCTTTTTCTTTAAAGTAGGTATAATCTAAACTCTTGAAAGTTGCACCACCAATAGACTTAATATCTTTTGAAATCAAGTCTAGGTTTGCTTGACTTGTCGTGTAATTCTTAAAGAATAGTTCCAAGAAAGAAATCAATTTATTGCGTTTTCCCTCTTCCAAATCATCTTTAGCAATCAAAGATACCATACTATCCTTATCTACTCCATCAGCCTTAAAATCGCTCACAGGAGAGAACCAAGGCAAACCAGCCACATAATATTTACCATCTTTCTCACCGTAAGGAATTGAAAATTCAATCCCTACACGTTGGCTTTTATCATCTTTTTTCGTATCATAAATAACACGATAAACAGCCACACCATCTTTCGCTGTCAGCATTCTTGCACTAACTACTGACATTTCTTGTTTCAACTGACCTTGATTCTTGACATCAGGAACACTACCATAATAGTTATTCAGTTTTGAAACATCATCATCAGACGAGCCAGCTTGTGAATTATAGGTAAAATATCTTGCTACATATCCATCTAAAAACTGTTCCAGCTTACGATCAGTTTCTTTTTTTGTTTCAACAACTGCTGTATTCGATAATCTTTCATTTACCTTAACAGCACTTTTGATTGAAATAAACATTGTTAAACCACACAGAAAAAGAAAAAAAGCTAAGCCAAATAAAAAAATCTGATTCGATCTCTTTTGACTTACCTTCTTCATTTTGACTTGCTTTTGTTTTTCTTTTCGTGGTTTCTTCAACTCAAAATTTCTCAATATATTTCCTTCCTTTTTTTAAAATTTAAAGAACAACCTTTCTATAAAATCCAGCAGGAGTATTTAAAACTTCTCCCTGATCTATGAATCCCTGAAATACCGTCACCCAGCTTCCACATCTAAAAAAGTAATTGATAACTGATTCATAATCTAACTCTTTTGTCAACTCAACCATTGTCTTAACTTCATCTTTAGAACAGAATCTATAATATGTAGTCGCAATTTGAGTTACAGGAACATAACGCTGTAATTGAAATTTCACAATGAATTCGTCACCATCATACAATTCCAGTACAGCTTTTTTCAGTAAATAAACCTCTTCAAGCGACATGATTTTATCAACTTCCCAATCTGTAATACCACAAATAAGAAAGTTACCTTTATCAATCCCTCTTTCATTCATTCTTTCAAGAATCTGCTCTTGAGTAAATTTCATGATATCCAGTTCACAGAGAAATTCAAAATTTCCTTCTCTCAAAACTCTTATATTCGCTATCATCTCGATACAAAGTAACCTTTATCTACAAAGCTACCACCTTCTTCCAAACGAACATCACGACCAAATTTTTCATAGTCAATATAAAGAATCAGTTTTTCCTTAGAAAGTTCTACACCAACTTCCTCTACAAGATATTCACCTAACTCTTTATCCGTAGAAATATCAGGATATAAGTTACAATCATCAAAATCTACACTTGCTAAATATGATGGATCAGAACTATCTGATTCAATAAAAGATAGAACAATATCCTCATCTACATTTTCCAAATTTTCAGCAAGTTCATTCGCTAAATGCAAGGTTAAACCTTCACAATTCAAAGCAGGCAATTCTTCAATAAACTGAATAGTAAAAGTAACATCTTCTCTATCATATCCAAATTCAGAAGCGACATATTCCACATCAACAGGCAAAGAAAATTGTTTTACTTTCTTTGACCGCTTATCCATGATTAAAGCTGTTAATTCCATTTCTTCTCCTTACAAACCCTTATTTTTTTTTGCTATCATTTAAATCAATTAAAACCTCTTTTTATAAAGCAACCTTTATCAACAAAAATCCCACGTTGTGAAAGGCGAACATCACGTCCATACTTTTCATAGTCGAAATAATAAAGTAACTTTTCCTTAGATAGTTCTACACCAACTTCCTCAATAAGTAATTTACCAAAATCTCTATCCGTTGAAATTCCACGATATACCCAGCAACCATCAAAATCATAGCTAACTAAGTATGAAGGATCAGAAGATTCTGTTTCAATAACTGATAAAACAACAAAATCTTCTACATCTTCCAATTTTTCAGCAAGCCTATTCGCTAAATCTAAAGTTAAATCTTCGCAATTCAAAGTAGGTAAAGATTCAATCGAATCAAACGTAACCTCAATTTCTTGACCTTCATAGCCAAAGCGTTCAGCTAATTCTTCACTAGAAATTGGAAGCAGGACACGACGAGCGATTCCTTTATAAACAACCAAAGCCATTAAATCCATTTTTTTGTTTTCTCCTTCCTATGATTCTTAAAGCCTATCTGCTTTAGGTAAAAAATAACCTCTATCAGTAAAGCTACCACCTTCTTCTAAACGAACATCATGACCATATTTTTCATAGTCCAAATATTTTAGAAACAAGGCTAAATTAAAACCATTTTCCTTAACTAAATACATTCCTAACTGAAGATCGTTATGAATTTCAGGATATAATGCACAATCCAAAAAAGCAAAATTCAATAAATCTGATAGGTCAGTATTTCCCAATTCAATATACGTTAAGACCTTTTCTTCGTAAACAAACTCTAAATTTTTAGCAAGTTTATTTACATCTGATAACGTAGCACCTTCTACCTTCAGTTTAGGTAATTCTTCAATAGATTGAATCGTAAAGAGTATATCCTCTTTATCATATCCAAATTCAGAAGCGATTTTTTCAGGAGCAACAGGCAAAGAAAATTGTTTCGCCTTCTTTGACCGATTATCCATAATCAAAGCTGTTAATTCCATCTTTCACCTTCCTTTACTAACCTTCTACCTGTTTATTTAACTGTTCCAAGTCAGCAACACTAAATAGACCATAACCAATAAATCCTGAACCCTCATAATCAACAATTTCAATCTGTTCATCATAAGAGCCAGTCAAACCAATTTGAGATAACTTTCCAAAATATAAGGGCAAACTAAACCAAGCCTGCCTTCCATTCTTTGGATTCTTAATCAACACTCTTGAAGCCATATTCAACACCGACCACTCTTTATTGCAAAAAGTACCAGCTATCGCCCTCATGACCTAAAAAGACATAAGAATCACCTAGACGACTAGCAATTTCTTCTTCATGTTCTTCTACATAAGCAGACAAACGATCTTCATTGACTAACTGTTCATATTCTCCATGATTCAAAATACCAGCAAAATCAATCAATGCTTCCTGTATATCAACTTCTATAAAAGAATTGATATACACATTGTCAGGATTGCAACCATCAAATTGACCAAACTCCACACCGTCAAAATGTTCATTTAAACGATCAATAATCTTTTCAGGTTCATCAAGCAACTTTTTCCCATAAGCATAATCTTTACAAACATCAGAATAGCTATCATAAATAACTTTAATACTCATTATTTCTCCTTCCAAACAAAAAAGGAAGTCATTCTTGACTTCCTTCACCATTTTAACTAAATTGAAGCTGAACGCTCAAAACTACTACCAATCGCAAAGGCACGAGTTGTTACCTTGTTCAATTGCTTGTTCATATCATAGTAACTACTCAAATCACGTTTGATACACTCAATAACTTGATACGGTAGTTGTAATTCTTCATCATTTTTAAGAAGTGAACTTAATTCACCAGCATGCTTCCAAGCTAAATCAAATTCTTTTGATTTCAAATTTTTAGCAACTTCATTCGACAATTCAATAACTTGTTTATCTTTTCCTTGTAATGCCATTTCAATTACCTCTTCATTCATTTTTCTATTTTTTTTTATAACTTGTCCTTAACAAAAAGAAGGAGAACGCTTCTTAACTTTCATCTATTCTCTCCCAAACAACCAATCTTCTGTATTCAAACGTTTCAGTTCATCCCAACTCTTTTTGCGATAGCAGCAATGACACTCACAGTTACGCTATTTCCTGCTTGCTTATATAGCTGAGAATTGCTATTGACTTCTTGAGCTTTATCAAATGCCCAATCAGGAAAACCTTGTAACCTCCAGCATTCTCTAGGTGTTAGCTTGCGAATACTATAGCCATCGGTTATTCCAAAACTTCCAGTTCGAACTGTACTACCTCCCCCACTTGATGTTAATGTTCCAACCTCATCTTTTGTGATTTTGTTGTAAAAGTCTACAACTTTGACCAGGTTATTCTCTTGATAGCTATTCCTAGTTAAAGTAGGAGCAATGTCATGCTCTCCGCCTTTATTATAACCATGGCCACGTTGAATGATTTTTACACCCTCCTCTTTATTTGTTGTAGTAGACCTCACTTTCTGCGATTCACTTTCAACAATGTACGCCCCTGCGCCTTGTGAGTTTCCATACCTAGTTGTAATTGTATTGCTGTACTGTTTTTTGATTGAATTAGCTTGCTGGCTACTTTTTGAGAGAGGAAAAACTCTTCTGGTACGTTCTCCTCTAAGATGTCCGATAATGAACACTCGCTCTCTATTCTGGGGGACTCCAAAATTCTTGCTGTTAAGCACTTGCCATTCCACGTTGTACCCCAGTTCATCCAACGCTGAGAGGATGACCTCAAAGGTATTTCCTCTGTCGTGGTTAAGTAGTCCCTTGACGTTTTCAAGGAATAGATATCTAGGTTTGAGAATAGATGCGAACCTTGCGATTTCAAAGAAGAGAGTTCCTCTTGTATCTTCAAACCCTCTCCTTGCTCCTGCAATAGAGAAAGCTTGGCACGGAAATCCTCCACAGATAACGTCCACACGTCCGATTCTTCGAATAGTGTCATCTGATACTGTTGTGATATCATGTAATTCAATTTCTCCTTTCGTATTGTGTATAGCTTTATAACTAGCTCTAGCAAATTTGTCTTTTTCACAAAAGCCTATACATTCATGCCCAGCGTTTTCCATTCCAAAACGAAAGCCACCAATTCCTGCGAATAAATCTAAAAATTTCATATTATTTTTAATTTCTTTCATCATTAAATCCATAAAAACAGTGACTACATAGCGTTTTATTTTTATCTATCCACCAGCAAGGACCATACTTTTCATCAACACAGGCTGTATTCCACTTACAACCACATCTTCTACAAATATTCTTTTCCATATTCTAAACCCATCTTTCTAAATGATACCTCTTAACCAGCAACAAATACATATTCTGTCTTTCTTTCTGATCACGTTTCATCAACCCAAATAACAATAATTTTCGCTTAATATCTACTTCATTGGCTAAAAACTCCTCATACTCTTTAGTAAGCCTTTTTACCTCTTGCCAGTCTTTACGACTTTTAGTCTTTCTATAGGTTTGGCATTGAATATCTATGTAATCTTGATAATTTCTAGCTTTATCACTTGTCACAACTCCATCATAGAAATACCTTGCAGGAATTAAAAAAACTAACTTTCTCAATTTTTCATCAGTAATTTTTTTCTTACTCATAGCTAGACCTCTACTTTAAAAACATCACTTATTAACACCTAACATTTTCTATAAAACTAGAAGTAAACTTAATCTATTCAATAACAGACCCCAAACCAGTAAGAATACTACGAATAATATAAAATATAAATCCTGCAATAATTAAATCAGCAATAAAATCAATCTTTTTAGCTTTTATATCTTCAAGTATTTTTCTAGTCAACAAACTACCAACAGGCTTTTTCTCCCCATTTTTCATATACTTACCCTCTCATTCTGCCTTCTTCTTAATATCAAGAATCGCATTCACTTCATCAGGAATCCTTGTCCAGTCAATCACATAATCTCTAAAATAAGGCAAAAACACTCTTTCAGATTCTATAGGAATCACAGTCAAATTTTCATTTCCTTCAAATGAAGGTAAGTAATAACTAATTGATTTTAGCCCACGATCAGTTGAACATACCAAGTTACTGTTATTAACTACTACAGAATCAGTACCTACTTTCTTGTAGATTTTTCTCATAAGCTACCCTCGCTTGCTCCAATTTTTTCCAATTTTTATCACTTATTTCTCCATCAAAAAGAATCTTCTTTAGTTTGTTATCGCCAGTAATACTCTCCCACTTTTTTATCAAAGCAGTTACACCTGAAACATTTTCATTCAGCCATCTATACTGTTTGTCAAAGAAACCAGTTTCTACAGGTGAGGTTGAAAAACCAATTCTATCAACTTCACCTAGAAGTGAATACCACTCACGATTCAGAATCTTATCTCCATTCAATCTTTCAAAAACTTTTATCTTACTGTTAATAACCCAAACAGCAAGTCTAGCCATATCAATTTTTTCATTCAATGACTTTATAACAAAGTCCAAAGCGACATCATCACACATTCTCACCTCATAACGATTTTTGAATTTCAATGACGAATGAATCAAATCTATATCAAGACCTAGCTTCTTTGCCTGCTCAATATCTTTCTGATAAAAACAGAAATGATAAGCAGACTGACGAGAGCCAAAGTAAATCGTTTTTGCTTTTCCATATTGACCATTATCTTCAATCTGCTTCATTGTCAATCGACTTTCAACCAAACCACTATCCCAAAGGTCAACTATCTTACCAAGTTCAAAATTGCCATTTTCGTTATACTTTTCATCTAGCGCTATATCAAGCCGAGGAATATTCATGAATTTCCCTTCACCCTGTGAAATAGTACGCTCATACTCAAAACAGCGAATAAAGAAATCTCTCCAGCTTGTCTTCTGCTCATTCTCAAAATACCACTCATACTGTCTGCATGCTTGACCTTTTAACTCAATCATACAGCCCATATCTTCCCTTTTCTTTGAAATGAAAACATTGATATTCTGAAATGTAAATTTTGTATCATATCCTGAACCACCCTTTTCTTCTTCAAGAAATGGCTTATTTTGAAGACACAATACTTTAGCTATCACCTCTACATAATCTTGTGTTTTAAACGTAACCTTCACATAGTCAACTTTTCCTTCCAAGAAAAATCCACTATCTCGCACACCTTCCTTAAAAGCTATCAACGCATTCACTTTCGAGTCATAAGACTCAGGAATCTCACCAGCTTCTTTCCATCTATACAATGTTGCTCTATCTATTTCTAAATAGTTAGACATTTCTTGATCTGAAAAAGCGTACATCTTTTGTACCTTGTTTAGATTCTCAAATTCCATATCTCTCCTTACTTTTCAATAGTGTTGCATTTTTTGAAGCCAAAAAGTCAGTATTATCAAGGCTTTATGCTTCTACGCACATCTTCTACCCCCCTATTAGTCATAGGGGGTTAATTCGCACAATCCAGCCTGCTAGTACACGCTAGTACACGCAGTCGCTCGTCGCACTCGCTTCCTCGCTCCTGCTACTAGCTACTAGCAAGCTGGATTGCACCAACTAGCACAGTAACCAAAAAAAGAGGGGGAAATCCCCTCACAACTAACTAAAAACCATATTCATCAAAAGGAAAATCTTCCAAAATCTCACTCCAATTTTGACTTGTATTCTGTTTCAATTCAAACAAATCCTTTATGATAATTCTTTGAATCTCATTCAGGTACACTACATTATCTTCCTTTTCAAATTTCAAAATACCATCTAACTTATCTACCAAATTCTTCATTGAACCAGCAGACACACCAATTTCTTTAGAAAACGCAAACGTTCTTACTAAATCATTTCCACTTTCTTTTTGTTTACTAGACATCAACTCCTGGATCAATTCAGGACTAGCCTTTTTAACTTCCCCTTTTTGCAATTCCTCTTGTGCTTCCATTTCAGCTTGAAGATTTTCTTTTTCTTCTTCTGATAATTCAGCTTTCGGATTTTCCAAAGGATTGAAAGGATTTTCTCGTCGTTCAATCTTCTCATATTCATCAGTAAAGGAGAATCCCTTTTCTAACAAAGGTGAATAAAATTCTCTTGCGACTTCTCCATATACGCTAGCATATCCACGACCATATACTCGTTTACCACCAAGATATTTCACATACTTAAATTCCTTATTTCTATTGACTTCCCCAAAGGCTAAGTCATAGCCGACCTCGTCCAATCGACCAACAGAAATTCTAAAATTGATATTCGCTTGTAGTTTTGAGCCTAAATCTTCTCTTGAAGGCTTCTGCATAGCTATAACTGCAAAGCAGCCAGCTTGCCTTCCAAGTAGTAAGAATTGGCCCATAGCATTATCCAAGCGCTGTCTAGTTTGAAAATCAAGCATAGCACACAAAGCATTGTATTCATCGCAAACCAAGAAATAAGGTTCAAGACCATACTCATAAAATTTACGTAAATCCTTATCGCCATTTTCTTCACGTTTTTGTCGCATATAAGCATAACGAGCAAACATGATACCAACAGCTCTTTCAATCATTTCAACAATATCATTGACCTGATAAGAAATACGACCTTCAAAAGCTTTCTGTTCTACCATAGTCACAAAGTCTGCTTGTTTTGGATCACAAATATCCGTCACCCCAACTTTAGCCATAGCACGAATCAACGTTCTTAGTAATACCGTTTTACCACCACCAGTACCACCACAAACAAGTAAATGAGGATCATCAATAGGATTCCAATACAGATTTTTCATCAGTTGAATACCCTTATCAGAATACTCCACATCAGTTACCTTAATTCGATTCAAAAAAGCAGAATAAGCCATCTTATAAGTCTTAAACTTAATATCGTCCTGAACTTCCATAAAGTCCATGAAGAAAGTAGTTTCTAAATCACTACCAATCTTCTTAAACTTATCCTGAAACTTGTTTCCAGCCATTTTAAAGGCAACTTCCAAATCATAACGATTCTGTTTCAAATAAACCGTTGGAAATGTAACCTTATCGACTGTTCCTGATTCAGTTTTAACTTTTTTTGTATATGTATATCCATTCTCTTTAAGAAAGAAAGCTAGTTTAGCAAGTCTTTCTATCTTTTGAAAGAAGAATACTCTTTCTTGTGATAACCAAGTCAAATAAACACTTAAACCAATTATCAACATCAGCATAACTACTGATATAACAATAGAAAAAATATCTACATTCTTGATTTTCTCAAAATTTGAATAGACGAAAAAAGCTAATATAGGAC
>NZ_RJNU01000015.1:0-34182 GCF_003942695.1 Streptococcus mitis | reverse complement strand
CTTGGATGTTTGGTCTGCAAAACGTATTAAGGAACAAGGTGCGGATGCAGTCAAATTCTTGCTTTACTACGATGTAGACAGTTCTGACGAACTCAACCAACAAAAACAAGCCTACATCGAACGCATTGGCTCTGAGTGTGTGGCGGAAGATATTCCATTCTTCCTTGAAATCCTCGCTTACGATGAAAAAATCACTGACGCTGGCTCTGCAGAATACGCCAAAGTAAAACCACATAAAGTTATCGGTGCTATGAAAGTCTTCTCAGACCCACGCTTCAACATTGATGTTTTGAAAGTGGAAGTTCCAGTCAATGTTAAATACGTTGAAGGCTTTGGCGATGGTGAAATCGTGCATACTCGTGAAGAAGCGGCAGCCTTCTTCAAAGCACAAGACGAAGCAACTAACTTGCCATATATCTACTTGAGTGCGGGAGTGTCAGCTAAACTCTTCCAAGATACACTTGTCTTTGCCCACGAATCAGGCGCAAACTTCAACGGTGTTCTTTGCGGACGTGCAACCTGGGCTGGATCAGTTGAAGCTTACATTAAAGATGGTGAAGCAGCAGCTCGTGAATGGCTTCGTACAACAGGTTTTGAAAACATTGACGAACTTAACAAGGTTCTTCAAACAACAGCGACTTCATGGACTGAACGTGTAGAAGCATAAAAACAAGAATAGAAGAATCCCTTTTTGTTAAGAAGATACTTAAGGTTTTCTGACAAAGGATTCTGAAAATAGGAACTACAACCATAGATGGTGAATAGGCTCTCTATGGTTTGTTTACTTAAGAGAAATGGATCAAAGGAGAGAAGAATGAAAGCATGCACAGAGCGTGTATTTGGAAATCATGAGGGCAAGGATGTCTTAGCCTATCGCTTTGAGACTGACAGTGGCTACCAACTAGAAATTATGACTTATGGTGCGGCCATCTTGCGCTATGTCACACCTGATAAGGCTGGAAATTTTGCCAATGTTATCTTGGGCTTTGATGATTTTGATAGCTATGTAGGCAATAGTCCCAAGCATGGAGCAAGTGTAGGTCCTGTAGCGGGCCGTATCGCAGGTGCGACATTTGAACTCAATGGCAAGACCTATAATCTTGAAGTCAACAACGCTAGCAACTGTAACCACAGTGGTTCAACAGGTTGGGATTCGAGCTTGTTTGAATTGGTCGAAGTGAGCGACCATGGCTTGACACTCTATACAGAGCGTACAGACGGGACAGGAGGATTTCCTGGTAATCTCAAGATTTGGATTAGCTACCACTTGGAAGAAACTGGTGCCTACGAAGTCAGCTATAAGGTGATGACAGATCAGGATACGCTTGTCAATCCAACTAATCACAGCTACTTCAACTTGTCTGGTGATTTCACGCAGACAGTTGACCGTCATGTCTTTCAGCTAAACACAGAGGGCATTTACCCAATCGCTCCAGACGGTGTTCCAGCTAAGACTCCAGATGCTAATCGTGATGTGGTTAAACACATCTACAATGGTGCTTTGCTGAAGGACATCTTTGCAGAGGAAGATGAGCAAATCCAGTTGGTATCTGGTTTGGATCACCCATTTGCTCTTCCTGCAGGTCATGACAATGCTGGTTTCCTTTATGACCAAAACTCAGGTCGTTTCCTGCTTTTCAAGACAGAGGCCCCTTGCTTTGTGGTCTACACAGCAAACTTTGTGGATGAGAGTGTGCTCATAGCTGGTCAGCCAATGGTGCAGCACAATGGGATTGCCCTTGAAGCGCAGGCTTTACCAGATGCCATTCACAGTGACCTCAAAGACCAAGTCATTCTTAAAGCAGGGGAAACTTTCACCAGCAAAACTCGTTACGAGCTTGTTGTCAAATAAAAAGAAGAGCTGGTTTCCAGCTCTTTTGAGTTTCGTGCTATTGTGATGACATTTGAGATAACTTTACTAGCCCAAGGCTTATTTTCCTTTTTTCTGTTTCTCGATTCTCTCTAGCATTTTGTTTTTACGCTCCTCCAGTTCTTGGATTTGTTTGAGTAAAAGATCTGAAAAGTCACTATCGAGCTCTTCAGCCTCTCCACTACTATACCAATCTAAGGCGACAATGTGATTATTTTTATCAAAGCAGAAAATCACATCTCCATCACCGATGATAGACAGAAAAGGGATATAATCTACAAAGCCTAGTTCATGTAATTCTTTGGTCTTCAGTCGAATATCTAGAAAGTCAGGAATCCCATTTGCAATACCATAGACTTTAATACCACGACAGAATGTCCAAAATGGGGCGACATCAAATGCTTTGGCTCTTGGCCACAGTTCCTCCCTGACTTCCATATATAGTCCGCCTAGGGGTGACATGGTAAATTCTCTAAAGTCGTCTGGAAGACTGATTTGATACAGTTTTTCAAAATCTTCTATATCCTGTTCGGAGGGTTCATTTCCCATGCAGGCTACAACTTGGTAGGTTTTAGAATCATAATGATGAAAATAATCATAGACTTTTTCTAGTGACATGGTTACACCTCTCTATCCTAGGTAAATATATTCGACAACTAAATCACAAAGCTGATTATCCTTATCATAGCCAAAGTAGACGGGATAGACTCCGTCTCCAAAACCTGATTGGATCATCGGAATGCTTAGGTCAGTGTTGGGGATTTTAAAGTTAATCCAATCCCCACCCTCACGTTGATAAAGGGGATTGTCTATGGCATTTTGAGCAAAAACTGCTGCAAAGAAATCGTCGTAGATATTTTTGTCAGGATTTTCTTTATACCAACTCTTTTCAAAATCGCAGTAGGCATTCTTGGTGTCAACGTCCACTATCGTTGCCAGACCTGCGTCAACTGCAAATCCAAAATAAGAGTCTTTTTCAACAGTGTCTATATCTTCATCACCAGTCAGTGCTTCATAGTAGATGACTGGCACTTGATCTGTAAATTGGATTCTCGTTGCTACATACCTGTAATGGTCTTCTTCTATCTTGGCTACTAAAGTTTTTAGTCTATATGTTCCTTTGGGAACAGATTGTAAGTAAGGTTTTTCCTCTCTACGGAGCCAGACCAAAGGATCGCGAACCAGAATTTCTCCACTAGGAAAAGTCACTTCCCCCATATCCAAAACAAAAACTTCCATGTCCTGTATTTCTTTCCTATCAAAATAGTCTGCATAATTGATAGACGAAGTGAGCAGGTGTTTTATTTCTTGGTATTTCTGTAACCACTCTTGTGAAGTTTGTATTTTTTCCATAAACAGCTCCTTTCTAAATCTTTTATTTTAGGTTGGTACTTTCTGAGTTAGAGAATTGTGTACTCATTATCATTTTTCCTACAAATGCATTCATTCTATGCTTTTATTTCCCTAATGATTGAAAAAATTAGGTCTTTAAGATTTTCTGCCACATACACAACTTCATCAGGATCATGGATATAGCAAAGAATCTGACCTTCTTTTCCTTCTTTGTCAGGATCAAAATCCAGCATCAGGAAACAGCTGTCACAATACTCCATCCCTTTGAAAAATACTCATCTAGTGCGGGTATATTCCTCTTTATAATATCACCTACAATTTGTGGAACAGATTTAAAATTTCCTATATATTTTAATTTGACCATTTTAGGTCTCCTACAGATTATGTACTCATCTGTTATAATTTATTTCCCCTAAAGGAAGCGGATCAGGATTAAAGCTTACCCAGAGAACCGAAAGTTCACATAAACGTTCAGTTATAGTATCTTCATCACTGCCTTTTGCACGGATGCTGGAAATCAGTTCCTTAGTTTCTTCCAGTTCTTCTTCGGAAAGCGGTGTACCTGAAGCGAAATGATTTGGCAGGACTTTCAGCATGTTCCGATAGTGTTTATCCCAGTTGACACCGCCATTTCTATAGAGCTCATCCTGTACGCGCCCTGTTATACGGATCACTTCGCCTTGTACTGTTTTCGCAGGTCCGCTTGAAGGAATCAACATCTCCCAAAGTTCATCGTATTGCTTTTGCCAAGGACCATCTTCTACAATAATAGGAGAAACTCCGTCATGTATCTTGCGTTTCGGAGCAGGTTCTACACCAAACAGTGCATAGAGTTTCTCAAGCCCTGCTTCTGTTTCAGTCAAGTAATCTTTATTAAAGTTTTCTCTGTGAAATTCAAAATCCTTACCGATTAGTTCGACTCTTTCTGCCATATCAGGAGTTACCTCAGCGCCCGCCTTTATGAGCATTTCTGCAATTTCTGCTACCTGTGCAATATTAATCTGCCTACAAGTAGCAAGGGCTTCAGCTAAAGGAGTTCGTCCCATAACAGTTTTGGGATTAACATCTGCACCTTTTTCAATCAAAAAACTGACTATCTTAGGTCGGAAAAACCTTGCTGCCGTATGTAGAGGTGTACTCCCGTATGTATCAGTTTTTTGTATATCTCCGCCTAATTCATATAGCAGTTTTACAGTATCTCTCCCCAAAGTGGCATGTGTATATAATGGTGTACGCCCATAATAATCAGGAGTATTTACATCTAAACCCTGTTCCACCAACCAGATAACAAGCTCATCAGGAACACCTCCAAAATGAAGTGCCGTATTTAAGCTGTATCTGCCGTCATGAGCAGTAAGCTCACATTTATCATATACGGCTTTAAGAGCTTCAATATCTCTTGCTGTAATCAGTTCATCAAAATTTTTAGGTAAGGTCACTCTTTTTTTGGCCATTGTTCTTCTCCTTTAATATAAAACTAACATTTGTATTTTACATTTCTAAACCCACTTAAGCCCATCAACATCTTTTAAAATCATAGATCTTCCATCGTAGTCATTTTTTAACTCGATTTCTTTTTCCTTAACCGAAATGTTGTTGTACCAGTGGTCCAAACTTGCATATTTTCCTGTATGGATATTGATAAGCATGCTTGTTATAGGATCCCAAGTGCCCTTTTCTACTGTTTCTGCAAGCAAATAATAGGCATCTAAAAATATGAGATTTCTTCCATACATCCAAAATGGAAGTTGAATATTTAACAAAGGCAATTTTGCAGAAAAAATATCATCTCCATGTGGTGGCACGGTTTCATAATGAAATTCTATCTCACTCCCATAATATGCTATCGTTGCTCCTTCGCAACCGATGCTTTGAGGAATCCCCTCCTCAGCTACTAAAAATTCCATTGGCTTCCCCTTATGTTGTAATTGGATGAACTCTGACCAGACTCTCCACGTTTACAACCAGACTGTAAAGGTAATCACCTGCTTTTTATAGCTGACAAAGATTTTTCCTCTAAACAGGCTGACAAGGTGTTGAGCCATAGAGAGGCCAATGCCATACCCAGAGGTGGTTTGGTTATTGTGTGATGTTTCGGCGCGATAAAAGCGGTCAAAGAAGCGTTTAATATTGGCAGGTTGCCCATCCTTGTAGTCGTTAGACACAGTGATACAGGTGCGCTTGCGTAGGAGATAGGCCTTGCGTTTGAGAGCTAGACGGATGGTGCCTGCTGGATCACAGTATTTGCGGGCATTATCGAGTAAAATACTGAGTAATTCGTAAAATTCCTCCTGAGAAACTTTTTCTATGATATCTGCTTCAATCAGGCTTTCAAATTTTTTATCCTCTTTGGTAAAGAGAGGAGCAAAGTCTGAGGCGACCTTTTCAGCGATGACGGAGATGTTTTGAGGAGCTAGTTTGATATCCTCTTGCTCCTCGAGCCGAGCAAGTCGGATCAGTCTTCCAATCAAGTGGTTGAGACGCTCGGTCTGTTCCTTGGTGCTGATGCTCCACTCGGTCTCTCCTTCCATGAGTTCCTGAAGCTCGGTATTGGCTGAGATGATAGCCAGCGGTGTTTTGAGTTCGTGACCTGCATTAGTGATAAACATCCGTTGTTTCTCATAGTTTTTGACGAAGGGACGGATAACAATCCCAGAAATCAAGGTAAAGAGCAGAGCAAGGAGAAATAGGCTAGCCAGTGATAACCAAATAGAGACTTGAAAGAGGGTGTCTCGTTCGCGAATGTAGTTGGTAGCTTCAAAGAAGACTAGGAGCTTACCCGAAGCTGTCTGACTAATCTGGTAGGTGAAGTAGCGCCCGTTGCGAGTAATCGTGCCATAGGTTTCCGGTTTTTTAAGAATTTTCTGGAGAAAACCTCTGACGTCTGCTTCGGTCAGTGATTGGACATTCCCTAGAGAAATAGTGTAGTCATTCCCCTTTTCTCTGACAGAGAAATACTGAAAATTGTAGATAATCCCTTCCTGGATGTTCTTTTTGGTGAAACTCTCCTTGATTTCATCTGTGATTGGGAGTTCGCCTTCATTTTTAGACAAGATGGAGAGGACGGTTTGGATATTATCCTCTGTCTGAGTATAGACGATGCTATTCATCAAGACCAGAAAGAATGCAAGAATCAGAGCGATAGCAGCAGTGGCTGTGACAATAAACTTGATGCGTAGTTTTCGAAACATCTAGTCTCCTCCTATCAGTTGGAAAGGCCCTTCTGCCGGCCCAAGTATCTGTAAGTTAGACTGGACACTTTGGAGTTTTTGGCGTAGGTAGGAAATATAGAGAAAAACGAGCTCGTGATCACTCTCTTCCAGCTCATCTGGCCAGACTTGCTCTAGTAGTTGTTGACAACTGAGGGCTTGGTTAGCATGCTGGATGAGGAGGGTCAAGAGTTGAGTCTCCTTTTTCCCTAAACGAATGCTGTTTGTAGCAGCTAATTCTTGTTCGTCAATATCCAAGCGAGTATTTCCTAATTGGACCGTATCTGGGGTATAGTCCTCCAGACGGCGGGCAGTAGAACGGAGTCTAGCCAATAGTTCCTTGAGAGAGAAGGGTTTGGTCAAGTAGTCGTCAGCACCTGCATCGAGTCCGGTTACACGATCATCTACTTCAGCCATGGCTGTCAGCATGATAACGTGGGTCGTATTGCCCAACTGGCGGATTTCTTTGAGGGCTTCGATTCCTGTCTTGATCGGCATCATGATGTCAAAAATCATGAGGTGATAGTGGTTAGTTGTGGCTTTTTCGACAGCATCTTGTCCATTAAAAACAGAATCAACGCTATAGCCTTCCCGTTCTAAAGCAACGGTGATGACGCGATTTAGTTGGGTTTCATCTTCGGCAAGTAGGATTTTCATAGGTTCTCCTTAGTCTTGGTCAGATCGCTGAATCAAATCACGGATGGTCTGCATGGTCAAGTCGCATGAAGCAAGCTCATCGGCACAACGTTTGAGTTCGCGCGTGATTCGTTCAGGGTTTTGGATGTTTTTCTTGTATTTCATCTGGTGTTCAAGGCTGGCCCAGGAATCCATGGCAATCGTGCGTAGCTGGATCTCGATAAAGTAGGTCCCTTGGTCATTTCCCAGACAGTCTGGGTAGGGGGTAGTCACCTCGAGAATCAGATGGTAGGATCGGTAGCCATTAGGTTTGACCTGACGGATATAGTCTTTCTCCTTAAAAATCTGGATGGTCGGTAGCTGACGAATATAGTCAACGATGCGGTAGATATCATCTGTAAATCCTGTGATGATCCGAACACCGATAGCATCTCGGATTTCTTTAAGAGCGGATTGACTTGTCTGAGGAAGGCCTTTGCGTTGGCATTTTTCACGCATACTTTTTTCTGTTTTGATGCGTGCATGCAAATGCTCATATAGTTTGAGGGAGGTCTCTTTTTTGTAATTAGCTGCGACCTCTTCCATATCTTCAATAAAGGTTTGCAAGATAGTGGGTAAGTAGACTTCGCAAGGGCCATAGATAGAGTTCATAGGCTGGTCCATTCTAAGAATGACTCGTATTGCTACGAGCATAGATTCTAATAGTATTTGTCATTCTATTATACCATGAAAGCGATAGCAGGGTGAGATTCTATTGATAAAGAGGGAATGAGAATTTTGACAAAGGAGTCCATTAGAGATATAATGAAGAAAAATCGACCAAGGATAAGAAGATGACAAACTCAAAGTATATTACACGCCTGAAACGTTCAGAGGGGCAGTTGCGTGGAATTCAAAAGATGATCGATGAAGATCGTGATTGTGCAGATATCATTACCCAGTTGACAGCGGTTCGTTCGAGTGTTGAGCGCGTGATTGAGATGATCATTACCGAGAATCTCACAGCCTGCATCAACCAACCCCTAGACGACCCTGAGGCTCAAAAAGAGCGCTTAGAAAAGGCTGTTCAGTACCTAATCAAACGAAAATAGTAGTTCTCTATGTGATAGAACAAGGATAAGAAAGTAGATCACAGGTGGGAAAGATGACAAAAGAAGAACGAGCAGAAAAATGGTTTCAGAGTGTTCCTGAGGCAGAAGCTATTCCTATACAAACTAAAATGGAGATCTGTAGTCAGGCAGCGAAACGAATGGCGTTTATATGGCTTGGCCTACTTGGTGTGGAATGTTTGTTCCTATTCTGGGTCACTGGGGGCGAACTTTTTAATCAAGTAGCGGACTTTCTAAATCAGCTATCAGAAGGGAGCCTCACAAAAAATCGATATAAGGGTCTCGCACTTGCAGGTACTCTTATTTGTCTGCCTGTCTTGATCTTTCCTAGCGTTGTTGCCCATTTCTTTAGACAAATTTGGATTCAAAAAGAGGCTGAAAAGGTTGTCAAAGAGATGGCCTCTGTTACAAGTGATCAGCCCTATCTAGATGGAGACGATAGAGCAGATTTTTCGAGCATTTCAGGAAGAATCTTTGCGGATTGGGTGCTAGATGATGGTGAGGAGGAACAAAATGGCTTTGAACTTGAGGAAGTATGGCAGCAACTAGCAGCTGTACAAGATGGTGATAGGGATTTTCTCACTTTAATACCTCAGCAGCCAGTTAAACTAAAGGGGAGTCAGCTTGTATCGGATTTTGTACAGGTTTGTCAGGATGAAGATTTGGACGGTTTTCATTTTGAGATTAGTGTTGCCGATGCCGAACGGATCGACGAGAATGTAATCTACGAAAAAAATGGACTGAGCAAGAAAGAAACCCAAGACTTGCTTCGGGCATATTTGGAGAACAGAGTCACATCAGAGCTAGAAGACTGGGAAATTGTACTAGATATGCGGACAGATGAGCAGAAAAATATCGCAATCTATCAGGAAATAACCCAACTGCTAACAGATGATAGTGAGGTACGATCTCGTTTGACCTCCTGTTTTGAATCACCGAAAGCCTATTTCAAGCAGTATGCAGAGAGGTATAACGAGCGGGGCATAGGCGAAGAAGTCGATGAAGCTACGATAAAATGGCTTGCTATTGCTGATGAACTACTTGCTGTGGATGCAGTCATTGAGTTAGACTGGAAGACAGATAAGGATGAATTTCTGTACCAATTAACGCCTCTGGCAGCTAAACAAACTCTTGATTTGGAGGAGAATTGGTTCGACGAGGATGATGACATCCCTACTTGGTGTAAAATTTTGGACGAAAGATGGGCTGGATACGATTTCTGTCTTGCTTGTATGGATATTAATAGCGATAGTTATGTGCTATTTATCTGCAAGAGGGATATTCTGGAAAAATTAGTCACCTTGAGTCACACAATCAATCAGCGTTTCGGCCATGCAAAAAATATGTAATGGCTAGTGTATTTCAAGGAGGGAGTTCAAGATGATTTTTGCTATATCGATCGGACAAGTCGCGGATATACCTTGTGGCTATGCGGTGGAAAGAAAAGATGGGCTTGCTGGCTGGAAATCATGCCCATCCTAACAGTTGGGGGCCCGTCTAAGATAACTTGTATGAAAATGAAAGAAACCTAGAGATGCTTGGATATAAATTGGAAGAAAACCCATTTTTGTTGTATAATTAAAGGTAGTGAGACAAGTTAAAGGAGGCCAGCAAATGGAAGCATACGAAAAAGTAGTAGAGATGCTAAATGGGCTAGATATTCCTTTTGAAATCGTGGAGCACGAGCCAGCCTTGACGACAGAGCAAGCCGATAGCTTTATCGAAGGGATCGAAGGTGTCCGTACAAAAACCATGTTTCTCACCAACAAAAAGAAAACAGCCTATTATCTCGTGATTATGGATGATAAGAAACGTTTGGATATGGACCTCTTGAAAGACTTGGTAGGAGCCAACAGAATCCGTATGGCTTCCTCTGAGAGCTTGTTTGAAAAAATGAGCTTGCCCGCAGGCGTTGTCTCTCCATTTGGCTTGCTGAACAATACTGACAAAGACATTCAGGTTTATTTTGACAAAGAAATCATGTCTGAAAAACGGATGAGTTTTCACCCCAATACCAACGAGAAAACCCTCTTTTTGGATACGACAGATATACTCAAATTCCTAGAAGCCATTGGCTATGAGGCTCATATCATCGAGTTATAAATATTAAAGAAACCGACTAAGTTCATCTTAATCGGTTTTTTGATTATTCTACTTGACCGGGCCAAGCATTCATACCACCTTCTACGTTGATAACGGTGAGACCTTGGGCACTAAGAAATTGACAGGCAGAGGCAGAACGCACTCCACCTTGACAAATGACATGGTATTCCTGGTCAGGTTTGAGTTCTTTGTAGCCTTGCTCCAAGGTGCTTAACGGAAGATTTTTTGCACCTGGCGCATGTCCTGCTTGAAACTCATGTACTTCACGTACATCGATAAGATCTAGTTTTTCATTTTGATATTTTTCATAAAAGTCAGCCATGCTGATATTAGTTACCATATTCTACTCCTTCTGGGTTAGCCATTTTGTATAGTAAATAAGCGCCGTCAAGGTTTTGAACGGTAAATCCTGCTTGTTTGAGGATACGCTCTGCGATATAGCTGCGCAAACCACTGTGGCAGCT
Source organism: Streptococcus mitis (assembly GCF_003942695.1). GTDB lineage: Bacteria > Bacillota > Bacilli > Lactobacillales > Streptococcaceae > Streptococcus > Streptococcus mitis_BD. The sequence continues at coordinate 23,438 of NZ_RJNU01000015.1, read as the reverse complement.
AACGATGTAGGCTTGGTTCTTGTCCAGTTCATCCAAGCGTTCACGAAGTTCGTTTAGGGGAATGTGGATAGTGTCGACTTTGAGTCGACCACTCTGAAATTCGCCACTTGTCCGCACATCTAGGAATTTCTTACCAGTAGCCAGTTCGTCTTCGAGCTGGTGCCACTGGATATTGTCGCTGAGACCTTCGATAAGGTTCAAGGCTGCGTAACCCAGCATATTGACGGGATCCTTGGCAGAGCCAAATGGTGGCGCATAGGTAAACTCTAACTCTGGTAAGTCAAAGACGGTGAGATTTCCCTTGATAGCAGTTGCTAGGATATCGATTCGTTTGTCAACACCTTTCTTCCCAACTCCTTGGGCACCATAGATTTTTCCAGTGTTTGGGTCAAAGAGGAGCTTCAAGGTCATATCAGTAGCGCCTGGATAATAACCAGCACGGTCTTTCCCACTGACATGAAGGGCCTTGTAAGGAAGTTGATTCATGCTAAGACTACGTTCGCTGAGACCAGTCGAAGCAGCTGTCATATCAAAGGCACGAACGATAGCAGTGCCGATACTGCCCTTGTTGGTACGACCGAGTCCTGCGATGACGTCCGCTACTTGTCGTCCTTGACGATTAGCAGGAGAAGCGAGAGAGATGAGGGCATCTTGGCCAGTAATCTCTTGCTTGACGACGATGGCATCTCCAACTGCAAAAATATCTTTTTGACTGGTTTCGTAGTGTTCGTCGACCAAGATACCGCCACGTAGTCCCAGTCCAATCCCCGCAGCTTTGGCCAGCCTGTTTTCAGGTTCAACACCTACAGAAAGGATGGTGAGGTCAGAAGCAATCTTTTGACCGTTTTCGAGAACGATGGTTTTTCCTTGCTCTTCAAATCGAGTCGCAGACTGAGAAGTGATAACGCGAACGCCGTTTTTGACCAATTCTGCTTGGACAAAGGCCGCCATTTCCTGATCTAATGGTGGCAAGACATGGGGGGCTTTCTCCACGATGGTGACTTGCAATCCCCGTTTCGCCAGGTTTTCAGCCATTTCAAGCCCGATAAAGCCTGCACCGATAACGACAGCTTCTTTTGGATGATTGTCCAAGGCTGCCATAATCTCATCGAGATCAGGAACATTGCGAAGCGTGTAGGTATTCTTAGCCTCTGCTAGCCCTTCAATAGCAGGAACAAATGGTTTAGCTCCTGGAGAGAGAATCAGCTTGTCGTAGCTTTCTGTGAATTCCTGCCCATCATGCCGCACCGTCACAGTGTGTTCTTCTGGCGAAATCTGGATAACCTCGTGAAATGGCCGCACATCGAGATTAAAGCGTGCCCTGAGACTTTCAGGAGTTTGGACCAATAAACTATCACGGTTTACAATTTCTCCTGAAACATAGTAAGGAAGTCCGCAGTTTGCAAAGGAAACAAAGGGACCTTTCTCAAAAATAATGATCTCAGCGTCTTCCATGAGACGTCTGAGACGGGTTGCTGCTGACATACCGCCTGCAACTCCTCCGACAATGATAATTTTCATTGACTTTCTCCTTTATACTTCTAGATGACCTTACCTGTCCAAGCGCTCATACCGCCTCGAACATTGACGACATCGTAACCTTTTTTCTTTAGCTTCTTCGCAGCTAGTTTGCTTCGTACACCAGAATGACAAATGACATAAAGTGTTTCTTTTGTCGCAGGTGTGTAAGATCCGATTTCCGTTAAAGGAACATTTTTTGCATTTTTGATATGACCTCTACGGAATTCCATAGGCGTCCGAACATCTAGTAGCTGAATTGGTTCTCTGAGTTTAGCTTCTAACTCGCTGGTAGAAATACTGTCAATTTTTGTAAATAAGTGAAACATAGGCACCTCCAAATATACCCTTATGGGGTATATTAAACCATGAAGTCAAGCTTTTGTCAAGCAAGTTGTTTTGACTTGGGAGGGGATTGATTTCGAGAGTCTAGAAAGCAGGCCATTCTTGACCTTTCAAAGGCTTTTTGATATGATGGGTCCAAAGTAAGTATGAGGTGATGAGATGACCAGCGAATACCAGAAAATGATAGCAGGGGAGCCTTACCGTCCGTCGGATCCAGAATTACGGGCCTTGGCTCAGACAGCACGTCAGAAGCAGGCTGATTTCAATCAGGAGCTAGATCCCTTAAAAGGTGCGGAGATTATCAAGACTTGGTTTGGTTCAACTGGGCAAAATCTCTATGTCAATCCACGCCTGGTGGTGGACTACGGTGTCAATATCCATCTAGGGGAAAATTTTTATTCTAATTGGAACTTGACCATGCTAGATGTTTGTCCGATTCGCATCGGGAACAACGCCATGCTTGGCCCCAACTGTCAATTTTTAACCCCACTCCATCCACTGGATCCGCATGAACGCAATTCAGGGATCGAATACGGCAAGCCCATCACCATCGGAGATAATTTCTGGGCTGGAGGTGGCGTCATTGTCCTTCCTGGAGTGACACTGGGAAATAATGTCGTTGCAGGAGCGGGGGCCGTGATCACTAAGTCCTTTGGAGACAATGTCGTCCTAGGTGGTAATCCTGCGCGTGTTATCAAGGAAATCCTTGTGAAAGAAAACTAAAAAGAACAGCTAGGGCTGTTCTTTTTATGAGCTTTAGTCTTATAAATTTTTCTTCTTTTTGGCTTTCTTGGTCAAGGAGATATCGCACTGAGGAATCTTGGTTTAAAAAATCTATTAAAGGTATTTTAGCGTTCAAAAATTGTTTCTAGCAGTCCTTTCTAAAAAATTACTAGGCGAAATCTAATCCAAACTGAATTTAAGGAAACTTTCAGAAAAGTTTTAGTTTTGTTTCAGGAATCTTCTGTAGACTGTCTAGCTATATCATACGAAGGAGAGGAAAAAGGTATGAAATCAAAAAAATGGACCCTAGTCGCAACGAGTTTAACGGCAATGGTGCTGATGGCAGCATGTGCCCAGTCAACAACTACATCCACTACCAAGGCAACGACAAATAGTGCAACAAAAACTTCAACAAAGACAAACCAATCTTCCTATTTTACAGAGAAGGACTATGATACTTCCTATGATGAAAGCACAGCTTCTAAGATTGAGTTATCTGGCTCATCAGCAAACGTCTCTGGAGATGGGGTGACAGTCTCTGAATCAACAGTGACCATCACAAAATCTGGAACCTATGTGATTTCAGGGAAGTCTGACGGAGTGCAGATCAAGGTCGAGGCAGATAAGTCGGCAGATGTTCACCTAGTCCTAAAAGGTGCGACCATGACTAATACCAATGCAGCAATTTCTGTGACATCAGCTGGTCATGTCTACCTGACTCTAGCAGAGGGAACCACCAACAGTCTCTCTGACTCAAGCTCTAACAACGATGAAAAAGCTGACGCAGCTCTCTTTTCTAAGGTGGATTTGACCATCAATGGGAAAGGTACTCTCAATGTAGATGGCAAGAAAAATAACGGTATCAAAGCTAACGACACCCTCCACATCACGGGCGGTACCTATAATATCACAGCAGTTGGCGATGCCTTTAATGTCAATGATGAACTCAATATCACTGGTACGACCATGACCATCGATGCCAAAGAAGATGGCGTCAAGGTGGACAATGATGAGGACACTTCAGTCGGAACCATGTACCTATCCAACAACAACATTACCGTTACAGCAGGAGATGATGGAATTCACGCTTCTGGTAACCTAGTGATTGATAGTGGTACCTACACCGTCAAGAATTCGACAGAAGGACTTGAAGGTAAGTCAATCACTATCAACGGTGGGGACATTACTATCTACTCAACAGATGATGGAGTCAATGCAGCTAATAAAAGCGCCCAACAGAGTGAAATCTTCTTCACCATGAACGGCGGGAATCTGACTGTAGAAGTCGGCCAAGGAGACACAGACCCAATCGACTCAAACGGCAATATTACGGTCACAGGTGGGACCATTAAAATGACTGGTCAAACAGGTTTTGACTTTGATGGAACAGCGACCTACACAGGTGGAGATATCTATCTCAACGGTGAAAAACAAACGGAAATCGTCAATTCTATACCTGGAGGCGGTGGACCAAATGGAGGCCCTCAAGGCGACGGTCCAGCCCCTGGCGGACAAGGATAAAAAAGAATCTCCTTTCTCGAAAGAGAAGGGAGAGTTTTATGTAGGAAGGATTTTCTAGAATAAATACCAATCCGGAGTTGAGAACTTCTTGGTCTGTTTCATATAAAAACGGATAAAGTGAATTTCCATAGCTAAGGTTATCAAGGTTGCTATTGTGATGACAGTAGTAGGATTGGCTGAGAAAAGTAGAGGAAGAATAGGCCTTTAAAAAGTGGACAGGAAAGACCATTTCGGAGTATCGTGAAGAGATTTAGAAACAGCTCTAAAAGCAATAGCTATCCATTATAAACATCAGATACGAATCTGGTGTTTTATTTTTTTAAAGAATTTAACCCTTTCTCTTGACAAGTGAGTGATTACTCACTATAATAGCTTCGGTGATTTAAAAAGTGAGTATTAACTCACCAAGGAGGAAGTAAATGAAAACATTACTACATTTACAAGATTTAGTAAAATCTTTTGACCATCAAATAGTTCTGAATCATGTCAGCTTTGAATTGCAGCCAGGAGAAATTATAGGATTAATTGGTCCGTCTGGTGCTGGTAAATCAACTATGATTAAGACTACGTTAGGAATGGAAAAGGCTGATGGAGGCGTAGCTTTAGTGTTAAATCACACTATGCCCAATCGCCATATTTTAGGAGATATTGGCTATATGGCCCAATCAGATGCTTTATACGAGTCCTTGTCAGGCCAAGAAAATCTGGAATTTTTTGGTCAGCTAAAGGGGCTTTCTAAAAAAGACCTAAAGGCGGAAATTGCTTATATAGCTCAAGTAGTAGATCTGACAGACTACTTAAACAAGGCGGTATCTGGTTATTCTGGAGGAATGAAACGGCGTTTGTCACTGGCTATCGCGCTTTTAGGAAATCCTCAACTCTTGATTTTGGACGAACCGACAGTTGGAATCGACCCTTCTCTTCGAAAGAAAATCTGGAAAGAATTATTCGCGCTTAGAGACAATGGGGTTGGGATATTAGTTACTACCCATGTTATGGATGAAGCAGAGTTGACGGATAAGGTCGGCTTATTATTAGGCGGAAAAATCATTGCTTTTGATACACCGCAACACTTAAAAGAAAGTTATCAAGTTTCAAGTATTGAAGAAGTATTTTTAAAAGCAGAAGGTGAGTAAAATGAGAACAATAGCGATTGCAAAAAAAGTCATCAAAGAATTACTTCGCGACAAACGAACTCTAGCCCTGATGTTTATAGCACCTGTTTTTATCATGTGGTTGATGAACCTCATGTTTTCAGCTAGTACAACCGTGGATGTCAAGTTAGCAACACAGGATCTACCAACTGGTTTGGTAACGAAAATGGATGAGCTCGATCATGTGGACGTCGAGACTTATCAAGACTTAGATCAAGCCAAAGAAGCGCTAGCAAATGAAAAAGTCGATGCTGTGATTTCTTATAAAGACGGTGAGTACCAGGTCGACTACGCAAATACGGATGCTTCTAAAACAACTATGACACGACAAGTGTTACGAACGAGTATCGCCAGTGAAGGCACCGATCAGTTAGTATCTCGTGTTAAACAAGCTCTTCCACAATTGGACTCGGACGCAAAAACACCAGAAATCAAGGAGTCTTACCAGTATGGAGATGAAAATACAAGCTTCTTTACCAGCATGATTCCGGTTTTGATAGGTTTTGTAGTTTTCTTCTTTGTCTTTTTGATTTCAGGTATGGCGCTTTTGAAAGAGCGCACCAGTGGAACACTAGAACGTTTGTTAGCAACACCAGTGAAACGATCTGAAATCGTCTATGGCTATATGTTGTCTTACGGTATTATTGCGATTTTTCAAACGGCAGTTGTCGTTTTAGCAGCAATTTGGCTACTAGATGTAGAAGTTGTAGGAAGTATTTTAAATGTTATAATAGTTAATGTGGTACTGGCTCTTGTAGCACTAGCTTTTGGAATTCTCTTGTCTACTCTAGCAAAATCAGAATTCCAAATGATGCAATTTATTCCTCTCGTGATTATGCCCCAACTTTTTTTCTCAGGAATTATTCCATTGTCATCCATGGGAGAATGGGCTCCAACTGTGGGGAAATTTTTGCCATTAACCTATTCTGGTGATGCAATAAGCCAGATTATTCTTTACGGGCACAATCTTGGTGATATTTTGTCAAATCTTGGTGTTTTAATGGTTTTCTTGATCATTTTAACAATTCTTAATATTGTTGGATTGCGTCGTTATCGTAAAGTTTAGAAATCAACATAAATAATGCTAAAAAGGTGTGAAGATTAGATGGATAAGACTGTTTTTGAATCGTTTGAAGATTACTTAGAAGAAGCGAATTACCCTCAAGGAAAGAAAAAAATCATGCAGGCAGCAGTGGATCTCATATCAACCAGGAGTTACCATGGGACCTCAACTCTTCACATAGCTGAGCGTGCTGGACTAAGCCAAGCAACTTTGTTTAAGTATTTTAAGACGAAGGATGATTTACTGACGGCTATTTTACATCCTGTAGTCCCAGGCATTTTCGGCAGTTTTTTTGAGGAACTCTTAGCTTTTGAAACGACAGAAGAGAGGGTTCGTTATCTCGTCCATGATCGTATGAGCTATCTCAAAAAAAATCGTGCTTTGATGAAAATCATTCTGCAGGAGAGTTTTTCAAATAAAAAACTAAAAAATGAACAGATTTTTATCTGGAGTGCTATTCAAGATAAACTTCGAGTGCTTCATAAGGAATTGCTAGCAGATCCACGTGTAAATCCAGAGTTAACGATTCCTCAAATGGTTCGTATTTGTGTTGGTCCATTGTTGGCTTACTTCGCTCAGCTTTATATCGTTAGTGACAACGGAGAAATAAAGGAAGAAGACCTAGACTTATTAGAAAAACAGATTTTAGGTGGTTTGTGGAAATAGAGTAGGCCTAGACAAAATGGAGGCTAGATTCTATTGGTTTGGCTTCTTGTACAAGATAATATAAAAGGGTATACATTACCTGATGCAGATTTGTGCTTTTTTATTATTGAATTTGGTATTTTGGTGATAGTCCTCAATCACTTTACTAAAACAGAAACCGACTTCTCCAGCGGTGCAACGATTTCTCAAGTGTATGGAAGAGGAGATTTCTGGACTGATAAAGACAACTCCTTGACACTCCGTCAGCTTTTGATACAATAGTACAAAATTAGAGGAGGTGGGCTATGATTCAGAAACATGCGATTCCCATTTTAGAGTTTGATGACAATCCCCAGGCGGTCCTTATGCCAAATCACGAGGTATTGGATTTAAAGTTGCCAAAGAAGTGTATTTATGCGTTTTTGGAGGAGGAGATTGACCGCTATGCCCAGGAAGTAGGGGCGGACTGTATTGGTGAGTTCGTTTCTGCCACCAAGACTTATCCAGTCTATGTCATCAACTACAAGGGCGAGGAGATCTGTCTGGCCCAGGCACCCGTGGGCTCTGCCCCAGCGGCCCAGTTTATGGATTGGTTGGTTGGCTATGGTGTGGAGAAAATCATTTCCACTGGAACCTGTGGCGTCCTATCTGATATAGAGGAAAATGCCTTTCTCATCCCTGTTCGCGCTCTGCGAGATGAGGGGACCAGCTACCATTATGTAGCGCCTTCTCGTTATATGGAGATGCAAATTGAGGCTGTCTCTGCCATTGAGCAAGTTTTGGAGCAAAGAGGCATCCCTTACGAGGAAGTCATGACCTGGACGACAGATGGTTTTTACCGAGAGACGGCTGAAAAGGTTGCTTATCGCAAGGAAGAAGGCTGTGCTGTTGTGGAGATGGAGTGTTCTGCTCTTGCGGCAGTAGCTCAGCTACGTAGCGTTGTCTGGGGAGAGTTGCTCTTTACCGCAGATTCCTTGGCAGATCTGGACAACTACGACAGTCGTGACTGGGGCTCTGAAGCTTTTGATAAGGCACTCGAACTCTGTCTAGCCATTGTGCACCATATGTGAGTGTTCTGACTGTTTTTATGGTAGAATGTAGCTATGTTATTCAAATCATTTTTGGAAAAAATCAAGACGACGCTGTCTCGTTTATCGCCAGCCCGTCGCATCTTTTTAAGTTTTGTCCTAGTAATCTTCTTGGGTTCACTCCTTTTAAGCCTTCCCTTTGTGCAAGCAACAACATCACAAGCGACCTACTTTGATCATCTTTTCACGACGGTATCCATGGTCTGTGTGACAGGGCTCTTCACCCAGCCAGTAGCCTCTACTTATAATATCTGGGGCCAGTTGATCTGTATGCTCTTGATCCAGATTGGCGGTTTGGGTCTCATGACCTTTATCGGAATCTTTTATATCCAAGGCAAGCAAAAGCTCAGTCTTCGTGGCCGGGAGACCATTCAAGAAAGTTTCGGTTATGGAGAAACCCAGTCTCTAAAGGATTTCATTCGTTCGATCTTTCTGACGACTTTTCTGGTGGAAGGGATCGGTGCCTTTCTCTTGAGTTTTCGCTTTATTCCTGAATTTGGCTGGGGGCGAGGGATTTTAACTTCTATCTTTTTGTCTGTTTCAGCCTTCTGTAATGCTGGATTTGATAATTTTGGAAGTACGAGTTTGCTAGCCTTTCAAACGGACCCCTTGATCAATCTAGTGATTGCGGGTTTGATTATCACGGGTGGTCTAGGATTTATGGTCTGGTTTGACCTAGCGACCCAGTTTGAGAAAAAGAAAAAACGCCGTCTGCGTTTCCATACCAAGCTGGTTCTCTTTTTAACGGCGGGAATTCTGCTCTTTGGAACCGTATCGACTTTGTTCATCGAGTGGAACAATCCTGGAACGATTGGAAATCTCAGTGTTCCAGAGAAACTGCTGGTTAGTTTCTTCCAGACCGTCAGCATGAGAACGGCAGGCTTTGCTTCCATTGACTACACCCAGGCTCGACCAGTTACCTTGTTCATCTATATCCTACAGATGTTTCTGGGCGGGGCACCTGGAGGGACAGCGGGGGGACTCAAGATTACGACCTTCTTTGTCTTGTTGGTCTTTGCTCGTAGCGAACTACTCGGCTTGCCTCATGCCAATGTGGCTCGGAGGACTATTGAACCCCGAACCGTGCAAAAATCTTTCAGTGTCTTTATTATTTTCTTGCTAACATTCTTGCTGGGCTTGATCCTGCTAGGGATAACAGCAGAGGGAAATCCGCGTTTTATCTACCTCATGTTTGAGACCATTTCAGCCCTTGCGACAGTTGGAGTGACGGCAAATTTAACACCAGAGCTAGGCAAGATAGCTCTCAGCATCGTTATGTTGTTGATGTTTATTGGCCGTATTGGTCCCTTGACATTACTGGTCAGTGTAGCGGAATACCAGCCAGACAAGAAAGATACGATTCACTATATGAAAGCAGATATCACTATCGGATAAGAAAGGAAGAACGATGTCAGATCGGACAATTGGAATTTTAGGCTTGGGAATTTTTGGGAGCAGTGTTTTGGCTGCCCTAGCCAAGCATGACATGAATATCATTGCTATTGATGACCACGAGGAACGCATTAATCAATTTGAACCTGTGCTGGCGCGTGGGGTAGTTGGAGATATCACGGATGAAGAACTCCTTCTATCAGCGGGGATTGACACCTGTGATACCGTAGTTGTCGCAACGGGTGAAAATCTGGAGTCCAGTGTTCTCGCGGTTATGCACTGCAAGAGTCTAGGAGTGCCGACCGTTATTGCCAAGGTCAAAAGTCATACAGCTAAAAAGGTTCTAGAAAAAATCGGGGCAGACGCAGTCATCTCACCAGAGTTTGAAATGGGGCGCTCATTGGCGCAGACCATCCTCTTTCATAACAGCGTAGACGTCTTTCAGCTGGACAAGAATGTATCGATTGTCGAGATGAAAATCCCCCAATCATGGGTAGGTAAAAGCCTTAGTCAGTTGGATTTGCGTGGGCGATACAACCTCAACGTACTTGGTTTTCGTGCCTACGAAAATGCTCCTCTGGATGTCCAATTCGGACCCAATGACCTCTTGCAGGCAGATGCCTACATCATGGCCGTCATTAATAACCAACATCTGGACACCCTGTCTGAACTGAGTGAGTAGGAGAGGAAGGGCTACTCTCTCTCCAATAATTAACGAGTCAATATAAGTATTTTATAAGAGGGATTTAAGAAAAATTTTAACTTTTTCTTAATCCTTTTTAATTTTAGGAGATTATACTAGAGTCATCAAAAAAAGAAAACTCTAAGGAGAATCCTATGAAATTCAATCCAAATCAAAGATATACTCGTTGGTCTATTCGCCGTCTCAGTGTCGGTGTTGCTTCAGTTGTTGTGGCTAGTGGCTTCTTTGTCCTAGTCGGTCAACCAAGTTCTGCACGTGCTGATGTCGTCAATCCGACTCCTGCCCAAGTCGTGCCAGGCGCTGCTTCGGTGAGTGAAAAGAGCGACTTACCAGCAGAGGTTCTCAAAAAAGCAGTCGATGTAGCTCTTCCTTCAGAACAGTCTATTCCAACACCTAAAGCAAGTGTGGATACGACAAGCTCTTCAGAAAAAGCGGACGAAACTGCTAAAGAGCCAGTAGCAGCACCAAAAGAAGAAGTGCAAGCACAATCTGACTCTAAAAAACAAGCAGAAGATGCAGTTAAACCTGTGGAAAGTTCTGAGTCTACAGTTTCTGGACAAGACCGTGAAGCCAGTGAAGCACAACCAGCGACCACTCCAGCTGAAGTGCAAAAAGGTGTGGCTGACAACACCAAAGACACAGTAGATGTTCCGGCTAGCTACCTTGACAAAGCCAATTTCCCAGGCCCATTTACAGCTGGTGTCAATCAAGTCATTCCATATGAATTCTTCGCTGGTGACGGCATGTTGACTCGCCTTATCTTGAAAGCATCTGATAAGGCTCCATGGTCAGATAACGGAACAGCTAAAAATCCTGCTCTCCCACCAGTAGAAAAATTGGGCAAAGGTCTTTACTTCTACGAAGTGGATTTGGCAGGTACTCAAGGAAAATCTGATAAAGAGCTGCTTGACCTATTGAAACAAAATGGTACGCAAAGCTATAAGGCTACCATCAAGGTGTACGGTGCAAAAGACGGCAAACCTGACTTAACTAATCTGGTAGCAACTAAAGATTTGGATGTTAATTTGAATGGCTTAACCACTCCAGCTGAAGTACAAAAAGGTGTGGCTGACAACACCAAAGACACAGTAGATGTCCCAGCTACTTACTTGGACAAGGCTAACTTCCCTGGTCCCTTCACAGCTGGTGTCAATCAAGTCATTCCATATGAATTCTTCGCTGGTGACGGCATGTTGACTCGTCTTATCTTGAAAGCATCCGATAAGGCTCCATGGTCAGACAATGGAACGGCTAAAAATCCCGCTCTCCCACCAGTAGAAAAATTGGGCAAAGGCCTTTACTTCTACGAAGTAGACTTGGCTGGCACCCAAGGCAAATCTGATAAAGAGTTGCTTGACCTCTTGAAACAAAATGGAACTCAAAGTTATAAGGCAACCATCAAGGTGTACGGTGCAAAAGACGGCAAGCCTGACTTAACTAATCTGGTAGCAACTAAAGATTTGACTGTTAATTTGAAAGCTTCAACCACACCAAATCAGGTTAAAGACTCTGTTGCTAATAACATCAAAAATAGCATTGATGTTCCAGCTAGCTACCTTGAAAAAGCAAATGTTCCAGGTCCATTCTTGGCAGGTGTTAACCAAGTTATTCCATACGAAGCTTTTGGTGGAGATGGCATGTTGACTCGCCTCTTGTTAAAAGCTTCAGACAAAGCCCCATGGTCAGACAACGGAACGGCTAAAAATCCTGCTCTATTGCCACTTGAAGGCTTGGCTAAAGGCCAATATTTCTACGAAGTGGATTTGAATGGCAATACGGTTGGTAAAGATGGTCAGGCCTTGCTTGATCAACTTCGAGCTAACGGAACCCATACATACCTAGCTACTGTTAAAGTCTATGGTTCTAAAGATGGCAAACCTGATTTGACCAATCTGATTGCTACTCGTCAAGTAACGATTCAGCTTCGTGGAAAAGAAATGGTGACAATACCATCTCAACAAGGTCAGATGAATACGAAGCCTTCTGAAACAGGCTCTACAGGTACGACTGAGGGTATGATGGGTACAAATCACCATATGTCAGATATGAAAGTAGATCAACCAGCTTCTAGCCCAATGGCTAATATGATGAAAAAAGATGATAAAGCGATGCTACCAAATACTGGGGAAGCTCAAACAGCTACAGCTGGCCTTGGTATTTTTGGTCTAGCCTTGGCAGGGCTTGTTGGACTTTTGGGTTTGACAACCAAACGAGAAGATTAAGATTCAAATCACTTAAACATTAGGGAAAATAGTGTTATACTAAAGCAAGTATAACACTGTTTTTATCAAAGGAGTGTCAGATGAAAAAGACAATTTTGCTGGTTGATGATGAGATAGATATTCTAGATATTCAAAACCGCTATCTTATACAGGCAGGTTATGATGTTTTGGTTGCCCATGATGGTAAGGAGGGATTAGAACTTTTCAGAAAAAAATCTATCGACCTCATTATCACAGATATCATGATGCCCAATATGGACGGTTATGATTTTATCAGTGAAGTTCAGTATATCGCTCCGGATCAACCCTTCCTCTTTACAACTGCTAAGACAAGCGAACAGGATAAGATTTATGGATTAAGTTTGGGGGCAGATGATTTTATAGTCAAACCCTTTAGCCCACGTGAATTGGTTTTAAGAGTGAATAATATCTTGCGTCGCCTTAGCCGTGGAGGAGAGACAGAACAGATCGAGTTTGGTGACTTGGTAATCAACCATGTGACTCATGAGGTTCGCATTGGGGAGCAACCTTTGGAATTGACAGTAAAATCCTTTGAACTTCTATGGGTATTAGCCAGCAATCCTGAGAGAGTCTTTTCAAAGACGGAACTTTATGAGAAGGTATGGCAAGAGGACTATGTGGATGATACTAATACACTCAATGTTCATATCCATGCTTTGAGGCAAGAGTTGACCAAGTATACAAATTCAAATGCTCCTGCTATCAAAACTGTCTGGGGTTTGGGCTATAAGATGGAAAGACCAAGAGGTAGAAAATGAAATTAAAAAACTATATTTTAGTGGGGTATCTAGTGTCGACTCTACTAACGATTTTGGTCGTTTTCTGGGCAGTCCAACGAATGTTGATCGAGAAAAGCGAAGTTTACTTTCTAGTTGGAATGACCTTGATTGCTAGTTTCATTGGCGCTGCAGTGAGCATCTTTCTTTTGTCGCCTGTGTTCTCTTCTCTGAAACATTTGAAAAAACAAGCTCAGGATATAGCCAGCAAGGATTTCAGTACAGAAATCGAAACCAAAGGCCCATTAGAATTTCAAGAGCTGGGGCAGGCTTTTAATGACATGTCCCACAATTTGCAGGCTACCTTTCAATCACTTGATGAGAGCGAGCAAGAAAAGAGAATGATGATTGCGCAGCTCTCTCACGATATTAAAACTCCCATTACCTCCATTCAGGTTACTGTGGAGGGAATTCTAGATGGAATGATTAAGGAAGAGGAGCGGTTCCACTACTTAGCCACGATTGGTCGACAAACTGAGCGTCTAAACAAGCTAGTGGAGGAGTTGGATGTTTTGACTCTCAATACACAACCTCAAGATACTGCTGATGAAGAAGTCGAAGAGGTATTTTTAGATCAGCTGTTGATTGAGTCAATGAGTGAATTTCAACTCCAGATTGAACAAGAGGAGCGAGATGTTTACATTCAAGTGTCACCTGAGTCAGCGAAAATCAAGAGCCATTCTGACAAACTTTCTCGCATTCTGGTCAATTTGTTAAACAATGCCTTTAAATATTCAGAACCAGGAACCAGAATTGAGGTTCTTGCCCAATTAACAGAACAAGAGCTGACAATCAGTGTGAAAGACGAGGGTCAGGGGATCCTTCCTGAAGATTTGGAAAAGATCTTTAAACGACTTTATCGTGTAGAAACTTCGCGCAATATGAAGACAGGTGGACATGGATTAGGTCTTGCGATCGCACGAGAACTAGCCCATCAGCTTGGTGGCGAAATCACAGCAGAAAGTCAATATGGCTTAGGAAGCAAGTTTACATTCAGCCTCAATTTGAAATAAAGGCGTAAAATCCCTTTACAAATCTAGCTTTTCATGGTATAATAGCCTTTGTGTGAAATAGCAGCAGGAAAGCATGAAGCTCGTCAACAGGTGTCTTATGACAAGTAACCTTGGCTGTTTAGGCGAAGGGCATCTGCACGAATCAGGGCTTTCTAAGTGACTATTTCCACCGAAATATTATTTATATCAGGAGGACATACACATGTCACGTTATACAGGACCATCTTGGAAACAAGCTCGTCGCCTTGGCCTTTCACTTACAGGTACAGGTAAAGAATTGGCACGTCGTAACTACGTACCAGGACAACACGGACCAAACAACCGTTCTAAATTGTCAGAATACGGTTTGCAATTGGCTGAAAAACAAAAACTTCGTTTCACTTACGGTGTAGGTGAAAAACAATTCCGTAACTTGTTCGTACAAGCTACAAAAATCAAAGGCGGAATCCTAGGTTTCAACTTCATGCTTCTTTTGGAACGTCGTTTGGATAACGTTGTTTACCGTCTTGGTCTTGCGACTACTCGTCGTCAAGCTCGTCAATTCGTAAACCACGGTCACATCCTTGTTGACGGAAAACGCGTTGATATCCCATCATACCGCGTAACTCCAGGTCAAGTGATCTCAGTTCGTGAAAAATCATTGAAAGTTCCAGCAATCCTTGAAGCAGTAGAAGCTACTCTTGGACGCCCAGCATTCGTATCATTCGACGCTGAAAAATTGGAAGGTTCATTGACTCGCTTGCCAGAACGCGACGAAATCAACCCAGAAATCAACGAAGCACTTGTCGTTGAATTCTACAACAAAATGCTTTAATTTTAAGAAATATCTTACAGAAAGCCTACAACAGTGGGCTTTTTGCTTTGTCTTGAAAAACTATAGAACACTTCTTAACTGTGAAGGAGGATAAAAAATTCCCTGCAAATTGAAATTGCAAGGAACTTTTGTTAATGGTTATGGGCAAGCCAGGCGGAATATTTTTTCCCGAGCCAGAGAGCAAAGAGGAGATTGATGACGACGATGCCTGAACTGACCAGTGAAAATAGGAAAAATTCGCTAGTCGAAACCTGCCACAAATGCACGATGTCTGTAATCAAATAAGCACTGACAGGAAAACAAAGGATAGAAGTGATGAGAGCAGGGATATACTTACGGAGAAGAATTGATTGTCCAATATGGAGCAAGAGATGGAGTGCAAAGGCCACAAATCCTCCTAACCAAACTAATTCGAGCGCTCTAGATTGAGTAAGATACGCTAATAAAGTGATGGATAAGACAAGAATAAACTCCTCAAAAACAGCAAGGGCAAATCCCTCTGTTGTAATTCCTTTGTGAATCTTGAGAATAGCAGGAGCCTTTTGAGCCAGCAAGGTTTCGTTGAGATGAATCCAAGGGACAAGACCGATAATTTCTTCCATATCGTGAAAGATAAAGAGTAGCGGGAACATCCAAAGATAAAATACCATAAATCTCTCCTGAAAAGCTATAGATTGCTAACCAATAAAGCAAAAAACGCCCAGTAAGGCGTTTTGAGGTAGGTGTGCTTATTTAACTTCTGTGAAGAAGATTTAGTTTTAAGGAAATATAATGATACTTAGAAACCTTAATGTGATAGACTTTTTATATTGGAGAAAATAAATGATAAATAGAAGAATGTGACTTTTTGGGAGTTTAATCAGTTATGTTTTAGGGGTTAGGTTTGAGTTGTATAAACTTGCAAAAATTTAAAAGAAGATGTAGAATATAAGAAAAAATGTAAGAAATGGTGAAATGGAATGGAATATTATCAAGCTAGAATTTCCTTCGAGGCTGCTCAATATCTAGAAGAGATGAGACTTTATTATGAAGTGGTCACAGGTGGAAGTATATCAAAAGGTGAGTGTTTGAATCGAGCATATAGAGATTCTTTGAATATCGATGATTGGAAAAAAGTCTATGATTCAAGAATATCAATCAAAAATCATTCAATTAGTGATTCTTCGAAATTATTAAAAGTTCAAATTACTGAGGATACCAAAAACGGAATTCAGCAGTTGAAATCAACTCTCCCATCAATACTGGGAGCAAGGTCTGTAACTATTGGAGTTTGTATCAGAGAAATGCTAAAAGCGGCTTATATTGTTACTCATGAAACAAATACAAATCAGATATTTAGTGAGGTTTCCGAAAAAATAAGGGAAAGTATTGATAGATTAAAGAATTGTAATGATAATGATGTCAGAGAGATAGCAATTAGTCAATTTATTGAGTTAGAAAAAATAGTTAATAGTATAATCGGTTAAGGCTAGTTTAAATACTGGTCTTTTTTCTTACATTTTTTCGTACAAAATGTTGACAAACATCCAGTAGTGGGGTAGAATAGTTGTAAGAAAAAATGTAAGAAAGGAGAGAGATGAAAGCAAGAGCCTCCCCAATAAGAATCAGAATAAAAGTCGGAAATAGGAAATTCTATTTTACATTATTTTAAAAAAAGGAGAAATCAAAATGATTACAAGCAAAGCAATGCTTGTCTTACAAGCACTACACACTCCAGAATTGAGAGCCAAAGCTTCTGAAAAAGCTAGAAATCACGGATTACTACATGGGACAACTGTTCATACTCTGGGACTGGCACAGCTCCTAA
Source organism: Streptococcus mitis (assembly GCF_003942695.1). GTDB lineage: Bacteria > Bacillota > Bacilli > Lactobacillales > Streptococcaceae > Streptococcus > Streptococcus mitis_BD. The sequence continues at coordinate 6,633 of NZ_RJNU01000015.1, read as the reverse complement.
AAGATGAGGGAATCACGGAAACTTTCCAAGAGTTCTATGCCCAAGCACTTGTGGCATTTTATGACTATGCCACAACTCATTTTCACATTGGAAACCCATCTATTTCTATGTTGGATAACCTTGTTCGTGGCAAGAGGATTTTATGGGATAACTACAAATAATTATGAGGGGAGGTTCACTCCTCCCCCCCCTTTTGTTAATAAAATAAAAATGGAGAACAAAAATGAGAAATTACTTTTGGCAAACCAGTACATTTGTGCTACTTTCTATTATTTCAGTCTTAGCTGGCTTCACAGCTGATGGTATCAATTTCAAAGCGTACACCCCACTTTTGTCCGCCAAAGTGGCAGTATTATTGTCAGCAGTCGTATTAGTTGTTCAGTTGCCTTCACTAATTTTGCTATTAGTTGATAAAAAGTGTTCAAAAAAACTTGAGTAAGTGAGGTGTGTCTATATGGGGATATTTGGTCGGTTATTGTTGTGGAATAGAGGACGAGTAAGGAAATTTAAACCTAGTCTCTATCTTCCATTCAGATATAGCAGGGCTATTTCAATTTACTTTTATGGTGTTTTTATAGTTCTTTTGATTAGTATCTTCGCCAATTTTCAAACAAATTTGGCAAATACTCTTGTTGCGATCTTATTCTTAGGGATTGCTGTATTTTCCTTTAGGTATTGGAAACGGAGACAATCAAGGTTCTTTAACAGTGTCAGCCATGCCTTAAATTATATGGTGATTTCTAATAAGTTTTATGAAAGTCAAGTGATTAACGGTAAGGAAAAAATCATCAATTATATCCCGCTCCAGTTCCAAGAAACTGAGCAAGATGTCCGAGTGGCGTGTATGAAATATGGTGGCAAGTACGATGCCAAAGCTAATCAACTTGGTTCTCTCCTCTCTAGTGCTTTGTCTTTGGAGTTGGAAGAAATGATTGAATACACTAATTCCGTGATGTATATCTTCCCTAAATCTGCTGAAAAGAGATTGACTTGGGAGGACACCCTTGAAACTACAGAGATAACAATTTCTGAGAAAGTAGGCTGGCAATTTGGCTCACCTCCACATGTGCTTCTAGCAGGGTCAACAAAATCAGGGAAAACAGTGATAATAGAGAACCTAGTGGCTCAATACTTGCGTTTAAGTTCTGAAATTAAGTTATTAGACCCTAAGAAAGGAGAATTGTCATGGCTTGTTGGTAAGAAATTGGAGGATAGGTTGGGCTATAGGATTGTTTATAATAGTCCGTTTCAAATTGCTGGTGCTCTGCGAGAGGCTGTTGAAGAAATGAATAGACGTTTTCAAGTTATGGCAGATAATCCAGACATCTATATTTCTAAAGGGAAAGTTTTATCGTGGGCTGATGTTAAGGGGAACTATCCTCTTATTATCGTGCTTGATGAGGGGATTGCTTTCAAAACAGAGGCAGAAACTACTAAAGAAGGGAAACAAGCCTATCAAGAGGCAATGTCGAACCTTGGAAGTCTATTAGTAAAATCTCGCCAAGCCTCTATTGAAGTTATAGTAGGTCTGCAGAGAGCCTCAAGTGACTTCATTCCGACGTATATGAGGCAAAACTTTGGCACAGCACTCTTATTAGGTTCGACTACTGCTGATTCAGATTCGTGTCGCATGATGTTTTCAAGTCAAGATATTGATTACAAGACTTGTGATATTGGAACAGGCTATATTCAAATTGACGGAGTTATTCCTACTCCTAAATATGTTGAAGTTCCATTCAAGTCTGATGAACTAGAATTTGAGAAATATTTTGATAAGGCTTGCGATTTTTATTGGAGTATGAGAAACAATGACGGTCTTTCGGACTAGCGAAATAGGGACGATTGCCCAGGGGCAGAATCGAGCGGAGCGTTCCTCTTTTCGCTAGGAAGAAAGAGCCTACCGACTGCTTTGCAGGAGGTCAGAAAAATACCCCCAGTACTAATAGGGGGTACACACCTACACGAAATGGTGGCTAAACCCTTGATACGTAAGGGGTTGGGCATAGTCGGTTGTACTTGTTTTCCTTAAACCTTTGTGGGAGTAAGGTTCAGAGTGATTTTCGTGTAGGATATGATTTTTTGAATAGAAAAAGGAGTTATATTATGACTTATAACATGACAGACACAACCCTTAAGATTGGAACTCTTGATTTGGATATGTCACAATTTGATATTCCGAAAAAAGTAGTTATACTATCTGCTAAAGTTAATAACAGGTATAACGATGTTAATGGCGAGAAAATCAAGACTGAAGAAGTAACTAAAATTGCTTGTACTGCACTTGATGCCGATAAGGTTAAAGTGCTAACTGAAATGGGAATTTCTACTGATGATTTGAAAGCTATCAATCTAGAAATTGTAGGTAATGTAGATAAGGTCGCTACACTTGCTCAAAATGAATCACTTTTGAATGTTCCGATTGAGTTAGTTAAGCCGAAAGTTCGTTTAGCTTGGAACATGGCACGAAGTAACTGGGCTGGTGTTAAATTAGTATGTGAGGACATTAAAATTCTAGGAGCATAACCCTATGAATACAGTCAGAATTGATTATTTTGCAGTAACCGTTAAAAATATTCCTCCAGAAAGTGTTTTGACTGATATTCTTTTAATTCCTTTAGAAGATTTCACATTAAATAATTGGGGAATAAATAAGTATCAGTGGCATTATGCCTGCTCAGAGATAAAAGTATATTTCAATGAAGATAGGCTTTCTATGGGTGTATTTATCGAATTAAAAGGGCAAGGTTGTCGTCAATATGAAGAATTTTTGAAAGGTAACGAAAACAATTGGATTGCTTTAATAAGTCGTTTATATTATCATAATGCTAACTTTACTAGACTAGATATTGCCCACGATATATTTGACGGTAGTTTAGATGTTCAACGAATATATGACTATTGCAAGAAAGGATTATGTATCTCGAAAGCAAAACATTTTGAGTATCATGAAAAAGCGGTCTTAGAAAATGGGGAGCGAGTAGGGGAGACAGTTGCCATAGGTTCAAGAGGGAATCAGCAATGGTGTATCTATAATAAACTTATGGAGCAACTAAGCAAGCAAGAGCTCGTAGAATGCCAATATTGGGTTCGTGCGGAACTTAGATGTTGGCAGGAAAAAGCCAATATTATTGCGGAGCAGTTGTTTCTAAAGCGTCCTTTATCATCTATCTATTTTGAGGCTATAAATGGTCATTATCGTTTTGTTCGTCCTAACGAAACAGATAGCAACCGTTGGAGAAGAAAAAAGGTCAAGTGGTGGTTAGATTATCTCAAGACTGAAAATCAGACGGTTTTGAGTGTTGTAAGGACTAAACCCACGCTACGGAAGTCAGAGGCTTGGACAGAGAAACAGGTAGCCAAAACATTGGCAAAAGTCTATATAGCAAAGTATCAAGCCTATGATGTCGAGGAAGCTGAATCCTATATTCAAGGATTACTAAAAGAAGGTTTATCAAAGCTGACCTGTAATGATGAAAAGGATATAGAGCAGTATATTCGAGAACAGACTAGTTCCCCATTATGGGGAGAAAAAAGAACGACTTGAAAACAAGTCGCCTCTAAAAATTAACTAACTAGATTATAACAGAAGAAAGGAAAGTATTCAATGATAGAGATAAAGAAAAAGTCAGATTATGATTTGACTAAAAATTGGTATCGGAAAAAAGAGTTCTTAGATGAACTTTGGAAGGGCATGAAACTACCAACTTTGGATCACTACATTCGCCAAATGAGAAACAGTCCATATTCTTTTGGAATTTGTGGAACACACGGAAATGTCTTTATTCATGCAGAAGTATTTAAAGATTGGTTTGATTATAAGATTTTTCATGAAAATGAGGCAGTAATAGCTTAGTATAAGGGGGTAAAAATGAAAGTAGGTAAGACTACTCGAGTTTTAACTGTTTATCAATGGAAACCAGACCCGTTTAAAAAAGGTAATGTGCTTGTTAAATTCGCAATGAGATATACTCACCCTTTGATAACCAAAAGTCGTTATAAGTATCTTACAGGGGGAGAAAATAAAGGGTGGTATACGACTAAGGCAATACCAACAGGAAAAGACAGTAAGGGACAAGAGAAGTTACTTATTTCCGATATAAAAAATAGTCAGCTGATTACAAAAGTTTCAAAATTATTAAATGAAATGATTGATGAAACCATATTAGATTTGACTGGAGAGAAACCAAAGGAATTAGAGCCTAGTAAAACTTTATGCCTCAAAGATATAGCTAGACCGTATGATGAAAATAACGAATTATACGGTTTAGCTTTTAGGTGGTGGGTCAATCGTGTTAAGCCTGCCAAGAATACTCTAAAGACTAGAGTTAGTGTGTATAATCAGCATATCTCCCCATATTTCAATGAAAATATGAGCCTTAAACAGTTCTGTATGGAACAGGAAAAAATGCAAGCTATCATTAATAATACAAGTGAGGGAACTTCAAAGAATATTCATATCTATCTTAAGATGATATTTGATTGGGCGGTAGAACAGGGAGAATTGACAGCGTTGCAACACCCTATTCTGAATAAGAGGGTTAAACGTAAGACGCTGACAAGTGCAGAGGAGCAGGCGAAACTTAGGGAAGATATAGCTGAAAAATATCTTGAAGTTGACGAGGCTAACCAAGTGTTTAAGATTATTGAAAACTGGACTAAGCGACATAATAATGAATTAGTTGCTGATGTACTCAGAATTATCTACTTGACAGGTATGAGACCGAGTGAGGCATTAGGTTTGAATGAAGATGTTCTAGATTTCAAGAATAAACTCATTAAGGTTCATTGGCAGAGGGCAAGCCATAATAAGACTGACAAAGAAATGGCAGAGGAAGATTTACGTGATGAGAAGGAACGATATAGAGCAATTCTAAAGACTAAAGAAAGTGTTAGAACTATCCCAATGTCACCAAAAGTAGAACAAATCTTACTGAAGTATATTGAACGAAATAAGTTTCAAGCAGAATTCAATCCAACTTATAAAGATATGGGCTATATATTTACTAGAATCTACGTTAAAGGCAAGAATCAACAAGGTAGCCCAATGTACCATACAGAAATTTCAATGTTCTTAAGAGGTGGTGCTAGCCAGTCGGCAAAGTATAATAAGAAAAGCGGAAAACCTTATAAAGATATTGATGACTTAGTAGATTTTGGTAGACCTATTCATATAGTTCCTCACATGTTTCGACATAGCTTTGTTTCAGTTATGGCAGAGAAGAATGTAAGCCTAAACGTTATTCGAGAATTTGTAGGACATTCAGAAGATAGTAGAGAGATAGAAAAAATCTACCTTCATGTTATGCAAAAAGGAAAGGATAAGATTGAACAAGCTATGATAGATTTGGCTGAAATTATCTCTTAATGATTATAATCAGTTAAAATTCAATTATTTTACTAAAATCAAAAGAAAAAAAGCCTTTGAAATCAACATTTCAAAGGCTTTAAACATCATTTGTGATTTCTATAAATTAGTATTCCAGTAGACAAAAGGATAGTAATCATAGCACTAATTGATAAAATTTTAATATCATCAGTAAAAATATCTACAACTTCAAGAACAGAGACAGAACCGACAAGGAACAATATGATTTCCATCATTTTATTTTTTTGTAAATCATTAAACTGGTTTCGATCTTTTAATAAGGCAAATTCTTCTTGTTTAATTTTCTCTATATATTCATCGTGCTTAAAATAAGAATTTTGTTGCAAATGGGTGAATAAATCAAAAACTGTTCGATGATTGATTCGATAGATAAACAGAGAAGATCTTTTATAGTTGTGAATCCACTCATTAAATTTAATCAGTTGTTTATCATTTGAAAGTTTAAATTTTTCGAGTCCATCCATAATAGTCTCATCTAAACACACTAATTGAAAGAACGGAGTAGCAGAAGCTAAAAAGAGACCGGCTTGTTGTAAAAAATTAGATTCAAAATCATTAGAATTGTCATCATTCCAAATGATATAATTTGCTCCTTTGTTTATGTAGTTGATAGAATCTAAATCAAAATAGTTTGTTAAATAGTATTTTGATTTCTCTTTAGAAGATAGAGATTGTATGCTATATGGGGCATTAATCATCCAAGTATATAATTTGTCTTTTTTAAAAAACCCCATTTTATTCATCTCACTCATATTGGTAATAAAATGTAAAAAAAAGAAACGTTCACTTAACTGTATTCCCCCATTTATTGAAGACAATTCTTTTTTTATATAATTCAAAATATCATCTAATTGTTGTGAAGAGTTTAGAGAGTAAGATTTATTTTTCTTTTTAAAATCAGGAAACATTTTGGCTTTCATTGTTGTATAGGAACTGAAAAAGTCTACAGCATAGAATGAAGACCTTAAGTCCTCAAATAATTCTATTATTATTGATCCGTTTTGAAAAATAGTGAGCGTAACAAAGAAAAAATGTAATTCATCTTCTAAACTTAATTCTATCAGAGGTGCAAAAACAAATTTAACAAATTGATTAGATTTAGAACTATATAGACAATTTTGTTTTGCGTTTTCTAGTTTTGTAAAATATAAATCTAAATAGTAATTTGTTTTCTCGTCTACCTTGCTTTTTAAATGTTGTAACTCTTTGGGGATTTTCCATGGTTCGTGTTTTTTTGAAAAAAGTTG